>NZ_CANRIC010000009.1:0-63310 GCF_947630565.1 uncultured Paenalcaligenes sp. | reverse complement strand
CTCGTTTTAAATCGCCTTGTCTGGCCTCTAGTACGGCCCGATGCACCTTAATCTGGAACTGCAAAGCAGGCTCTTCGACCAAATTTAGTTGCTTAATTGCCTCGCGCAGATCCCCTTGTTTTTCTGCAATTTGCACCAACGATAGACGCGCATCCGAGATATTACTTAATGCTGTAGTGGTTTCATCAGGCAAACTTTGGCGACGTTGCGTATGCACGTTAATGTATTCATTCAGCAAAGCAATGGCGGTATCAAAGCGTTCAGCTCGAATCATGATCTCTGCCTGCGTAAATAACAGGTCAAAGTCCTCGGGATTCCGCTGTTTCATTGCTTGAACCTGCGCTAAGGCGCGATCGAACTCATTTAAGTCTACAAGACGGTTAATGAATAGCAACGCAATGTCTCTGGCATCAGGATTCGCCTGTATAAATGTCTGAGCATCATCCAGCACTGAACGCTGATTAATGGCTAAGCCATATTCTAGGACTCGCTGCATGGCTAATTCAGAGTCTGCTTCTTTTTCTAGAGCCAAACGTGCCTCGTGCAATGCTCGCTCTGGTTGCTGTGCCGTCCAAGCAATATCGGCTAATGCCAAATGACTCACGGGTAAATCGCGCACATCGGGAGGTAAAGACTGCTCTAGTACGTCTAAAGCTAATCGGCTATCTACCATTTTGCTAATGATGCTCATGGCCTGAATAATAGCTTGCTCTTTATCGGATGCTTTGACTATGCGTTGATACAAAGTTTTAGCTAAACCGGATGTTTTACCTGTAGATGCCTCTAGGGCCAACGCGGTGGCTTTGGCCTCTGGGTCATTAGGTGCCAGCAAAGACCACTCTTTGGCAGCGACGATACCTCGTGACAAATTGCTATCAGCCATGGAGAACTGGAAAGCTCGCTGTGCAAAACGAGGGTCAGCCGTGTCTTTGGCTAAGCTTAAAAATACTTGGCTGGCTGTATCAAAATCCCCTTGCTGTACAGCGACCTCTCCGACCAATACTCTATAGAGAATATCAGGGCTTAAGGTGACAATAGGAAGAGCACCACTACGCAGCTTAATGTGTTCGACGGGTTCGAGTTCCACGACGTCTGCAGCCCAAGCCGGATTAGCGACTAAGGCTGACAACACCACCGTGCGAAATAATAAAGATTTTAAATTCATCCAAAAACCGGCGCCGTAGCGCATGAAAGTAAGCCTAATGGCACAATAGGACTATTGTAGTCAATGATCTTAGCACCTCAATATGCCTGAACTACCAGAAGTTGAAACCACCCGTCGCGGAATAGCGACGCTAATGCCCCAACACACATTACGTCAATGCATTGTGTATCAACCACGTATGCGTTGGCCTATCCCATCAAATATGGGCGAGTTGGTCCAAAATCATACTGTCCTTGCCTGTGAGCGGCGAGGCAAATACCTATTAATCCGTTTTGCGCATGGCTACCAAATCATTCATTTAGGTATGTCTGGCTCGTTGCGCAGCGTCGCGTTAGACGCACCACGTCAAAAACATGATCACGTTGAATGGGTATTTGACCATGCCCGTTTTTTGCTGCATGATCCTCGGCGCTTTGGGGCTGTTTTATGGCACGACAATAACGACGGGCCTATAGAGCAGCATCGACTCCTCTCCAAACTAGGAGTCGAACCATTTAGCCCAGAGTTTAACCCAGACTATCTATTTCAACAGTTAGCAAATAAAAAAGCCTCTATTAAATCCGTGCTTTTAGCAGGTCAAATTGTGGTCGGAGTCGGAAACATTTATGCATCAGAATCCTTATTCAAAGCCGCTATAGACCCGACAGCACCTTGTCACGCCTTAACAAAACAACAAGTACAGCGCTTGCACGCCGCTATTGTGGAAACATTACAACAGGCGTTAGATTCAGGAGGCAGTACCTTAAAAGACTACTTAAATGCCTCTGGCGAAGCGGGGGCTTATTTTGATCTGCACGCCAAGGTCTATGGCAAAGCCAATACGCCTTGCCCTATTTGTACAACCCCCATTCAACGTATGGTGCAAAATCAGCGAGCTACCTATTTTTGCCCATTGTGCCAACAAGTCAACCTATCTACTTAAGCCTCTCACGCTGAAAACCGCCACGACTTGGTCGTGGCTTTTTTATACCTATGGAATTCACCTATATCAAACTGATTGTATATATACAAATTGGAGGCTACTATTTATCTATCAACAACTAAGGAGATTGCTATGAGCACACCACGACAATTTGCTTCACATGGCGACATGGAAGACAAAGAAGTTTCGTTTGAAAAACTATCCGATAACGCCTATGCCTATACTGCCGAAGGCGATCCGAACACCGGTATTATTATTGGCGATGATGCCGTGATGGTGATTGATACTCAGGCTACCCCTGTGATGGCTCAGGACGTGATTCGCCGAGTACGTGAAGTCACTGACAAGCCCATCAAATACATTTTACTTTCGCATTACCATGCCGTGCGTGTATTGGGTGCATCTGCCTATGATGCCCAAGAAATCATTGCGAGCCGTGACACTTACGACCTGATTGTTGAGCGCGGCGAAGAAGACAAAGCCAGTGAGATCGGTCGTTTCCCTCGTTTATTCCGTGCGGTTGAATCTGTGCCTGATGGTCTAACCTGGCCCACCATGACCTTTGACGGCTTTATGACAGTAGACCTAGGTAACCTAGAAGTACACATTATGCAGGTCGGCCGTGGTCACACCAAAGGCGACACTATTGCCTGGCTACCTGAGCAAAAGATTCTTTTCGCTGGTGATTTGGTCGAGTATCAGTCGACGCCTTATGCCGGTGACTGCTATTTCCGCGAATGGCCCCAAACCTTAGATACGTTAGCCGAATTCGAAGCAGAAAAAATGGTGCCTGGTCGTGGCCCTGCTCTAAAAAACGCCACTGAAGTCCGTCAAGCTCTTGCTGGCACTCGCGCCTTTCTAACAGACCTATATACCTCTGTAAATCAAGGTGTAGCCGCCGGTAAAGACTTAAAAACTATCTACCGTGAAACCTATGATTTCATGAAACCTCGTTACTCCGACTGGGTCATTTTTGATCACTGCATGCCTTTTGATGTGTCTAGAGCTTATGACGAAGCCACTGGCTACGATGAGCCTCGTATTTGGACTGCAGAGCGCGATATCCAAATGTGGAAAGACCTAGAAGGTAACTAAGACTAAAAACTCAAGGCAAATAAGGAGAACAGGGTGGAAGAGACAAACTATCAAACCATACAACTACCTATCACCCCCATGCCCTCGACCACACAACAGCACCCGGTGGTGGTTGTGGGCGCAGGCCCAGTAGGACTTAGTCTCGCCATTGATCTGGCTTTACGCGGTCAGGCTGTGGTGGTTGTAGACGAAGGCAATACGTTTTCAGTTGGCTCACGCGCCATTTGTTTTGCGAAGCGCACACTAGACATCTGGGATCGTCTGGATGTGGGCGAGCGCATGGTGGACAAAGGCGTCTCGTGGAATGTAGGCAAAGTTTTTTTCCGTGACGAAGAGGTCTGGAATTTCAACCTCCTGCCCGAGCCCCTACACCGCCGCCCTGCTTTTATTAATTTGCAACAATACTACTGCGAAGGCTATCTTTACGAAAAAGCCCAAGCCTTAGGCATTGACCTACGAGCCAAACACAAAGTAATCGCTGTAGATAACCAACGCGAATACTCAGCGTTAACCATAGAGACCCCTGAGGGTGAATACACACTACACGCTGATTGGGTGGTTGCCTGCGACGGGGCCAGATCCCCTTTACGAGGCATGATTGGTGAAAACAGCCAAGGCCGCATCTTTCAGGATCGTTTTTTAATTGCTGATGTAAGGATGAAAGCCCATTACCCGGCAGAGCGCTGGTTTTGGTTTGATCCTCCTTTCCACCCCAATCAGTCTGTACTGCTACATAGTCAGCCTGATGATGTATGGCGTATTGATTTTCAATTGGGGTGGGATGCCGACCCCATTGAGGAAATCAAAGAAGAAAATGTAAGGCCTCGCGTTCAAGCGTTACTTGGCAAAGAGGTAGACTTTGATTTTGAATGGATCAGCATTTATACCTTTGCGTGCGAACGTATGGATAAATTCCGCTTTGGCCGTGTACTTTTTGCGGGAGATTCGGCTCACCGTGTCTCTCCCTTTGGGGCCAGAGGCGCCAATAGCGGTGTACAAGACACAGACAACCTGGCTTGGAAACTGGATTTACACCTGCGTGGCTTAGCTCCTGAATCGTTAATTGATACCTATTGCTCAGAGCGCCGTTTTGCCGCAGATGAAAACCTACGGCACTCCAGCCGAGCCACTGACTTCATCACCCCTAAAAGCGACATCAGTAAGCTATTTCGCGATACGGTATTGCGCCTAGCTAAAGAACATGATTTTGCCCGCAGTATGGTTAATAGTGGGCGTTTATCCACCCCTAGCTCCTACAGTGAAAGCCCACTCAACACCCCCGATGTGGACGCTTTTGCTGGGGCCGTTTGCTTAGGGGGGGTGGCCGTGGACGCCCCCTTACGTCATCACTCTGAACCTAGCTGGTGGCTCAGCCATCTGGGGAAATCCTTTACCTTAGCGATGTTCAACCCCAGTGATGCGCAATTACCTGCCTTAAAAGAACTGCAGCAACAGCCTCTATTAGAGGTGGTGCTCATCTATCCAGGACAGGATATTCCTACCCATGCGCCTTCTGGGTTCACTATGTTGACAGATCATTTTGGTATGTGGCAGCAGCGCTATGATGCTCAATCTGGGGCTGCATTTTTATTCCGTCCCGATCAACACCTAACGGCTCGCTGGCGTCAGCCTAAGGCTGATTTAGTCAAAGCTGCATTAAGCCGAGCTTGCGGTCATTTAATTTAAGGATCACTACATGTTAACGACTGAACTAAATATCGCCCATGTTGATGATTTTTATGCCCTGTTAATTGAGTCACATGAGGGCTTATCAACCAGCCAAAGCCATGCTATGAATGCCGCCTTAGTGCTGATCTTAAGTAACCATATAGGTCAACCTGATTTACTTCAGCAGGCCTTACAGATGGCTCGTCATACCGCTGAACAAAGCGACTAACTAGAGCAAGGCAGCGGGCTGATCACACCAGCCTGCTTTAGCACTGGCAAAAACCAGAAACTGGCATACAACCACACAAAAGCCCCCGCCCACAGCACTTGGCTCAAGGTGTGATAGCCCTGAGCTATGCGCAAAAACCCAAAGAAAAAACCAGCCAATAACGCCAAAACCAGCCCTGACCAACGCAGCATGGGCTGCTGCTTTACCCACCCAAGGTAATACAAGGCCAAAAAGATAAATCCACAGGTTGCATGCACACTAGGCAGGGCTCCGCCCCCTTGGGCAAAGCCTGACGCCCAAAAATGCTGGGGCAATAACAACTCTCCCCCAAACTCTTGCAGCAAAAAAGGTCTAGGCATCGCCGTAAACTGCTTTAAAGCTCCCATGATTAGCGGGGCACTAAAAAAGAACGTGGCAATACGTAAATACATAGAGCGGCTTAACGCCTCGGTTTGCTTTAAGGCATAAGCCGTCCACATCACTGCACCACCAAATGGAATGCCCCAAATTGCATATTTACCAAAAAAGTAAATCAACGACTGATAGGTATATCTAAATTGCTGCGCCGTCTCATCAAAAAACAAAGCAGAAAAGGCCAAGTCCGCACTTTGCTGCTGCCACCAACCCGCAAGCAAAGCACTTAACATAAATACCAAAACAGTATGTAAACTGTAATAACGCCCTAGCGCTGAATTAAAAAAACACATACAAAAACAACCACTACTTAAAAGAAGAATCAGCTAATAGCTTGCCTGGGTTCATAATAGTTAAAGGGTCTAAAGCCCGCTTTATTTGATGCATCATCGCAAGCTCTACGGGGTCTGCATAGTTAGCAAGCCAATCGCGCTTAAGCTGCCCTATGCCATGCTCTGCACTAATTGTGCCTTCTAGTTTTTGTAACTGATCGAACACAATTTTATAAATAGCTGACTCAAAACTAAGCAAAACAGCCTCGCTATACACACCTTTTGCTACGTTGTAATGTAGATTTCCATCACCTAGGTGCCCAAACACAATATGCTCAACCCCTGGGTAAGCCTCCTGAATTAACGCATTGGTCTCTGCCACAAACTGGGCAATATGAGACACTGGCAAACCAATGTCATGCTTAATGCTTTTTCCTATGGCTTTTTCTGCTAAGGGGATGCTCTCGCGCAAATGCCAGAGATCATGACTTTGGGTAGAGCTCTCTGCCACGATGGCATCTACCACCACACCGTCCTCTAGTGCCTGCCCTAATACGTGTTCTAAACGTTGTCGAGCATGTATCTCACTTTCACTATCTGACAGTTCAATTAACGCAAACCACGGCACCTGTGCTGAGTCACCCTCAAAAGGAATCCGTTGTTGAGGAAAGCAACGCACCACCCCTTCCAAGCAATTACGAGCAAAAATCTCGAATCCAGTCAAACCCGCATCAAACCCTTGACGAGCGATACCCAATACCGAGACTGCAGCCTCTAAGGAGTCCAACGCTAATAAAGCGGTATATTGAGCTACAGGCCGGGGATAAAGCTTGAGTGTGGCGGCAGTAATAATGCCTAAAGTCCCTTCGCTACCTATCAGTAAGTTACGTAAATCATAGCCCGTGTTATCTTTACGTAAAGCGCGCAATCCATTCACTATCTGCCCATCGGCTGTTACGATTTCTAGGCCCAAAGTCAAATCTCGGGTATTGCCATAACGTAGCACCTGAGTACCACCTGCATTCGTTGCTAGGTTTCCTCCAATAGTACAGCTTCCCTCTGCCGCTAGGCTAAGTGGAAACAGTCGGTTTTTCTCTGCGGCGGCCTCTTGAATCTGTTGCAAAATACAACCCGCCTCAACCACCATCGTATCGTTTTCTGTATCAATACTGCGAATCGTATTCAAACGCAATAAAGACAAAATAATCACGGGTTGTACGCTAGGGGTCGCCCCCCCACAAAGACTGGTGTTTCCACCTTGTGGCACGATTCCAATACGGTGCTTAGCACACCAACGCACTACCGCTGCAACCTGCTCCGTATTTGCAGGTCGAACCACAGCTAAGGCTTCACCCGTATAGCGACCACGCCAATCGGTTAGGTAAGAGTCTGTGGCTGATCCTGTCAATATCTGATTAATACCGACAATTTCTCTCAGTCCATTTAGCTCAGTCATAATTTTCCCTTGTGATAGTGATAATGTTGCACACAACAAAAGCCTGAAAAGGCCTTTGTAATCAGCGATAATAGAGAATCACATTTCGTTTAATGATTGGAGTTCATCGCATGACCACTGCTTTGCCAGCCTCAGTATTTAAGGCTTACGATATTAGAGGTATTGTACCCGCCCAATTAAATGCCGACTTTGCTTTTCAATTAGGCTATGCCTTGGGCTGTCAGGCTGCTATTGCACACGTCCCCGCTATTGTGGTGGGCTACGATGGCCGCCATAGTAGCCCTGAACTTGCCGAAGCATTAATGCAAGGCATAGAACGAGCAGGCGTCAACACCATTCATATCGGGTTAGCTCCCACCCCTCTTGTTTATTACGCAGCATACAAACTACACACGTTATCTGCCGTTGCGATTACGGGCAGTCATAACCCACCTGAGTACAATGGCTTTAAAATGATGATGGCGGGTAAAACTTTGTATGGTTCCGACATACAGCAGCTTTATCAAATGATGCTGAATCCAGCACCTGCGTCTCCTGAATCGGGGCAACGTATAGAACACGCTATCCAACCGACTTATTTAGACGAAATTCAATCCACGGTTCAGCTCGCTCGTCCTATGCGCGTCGCCGTAGACTGTGGGAATGGTGCTGGTGGGGCTGTAGCTAGACAACTGTTTGATGCCCTAGGTTGTACTGCTGATATTTTATTCGAAGAAGTGGACGGCGATTTTCCTAATCACCACCCTGATCCCGCAGACCCTGCTAACCTAGTAGACCTCATTAAACACGTACAAGAACACGACTTTGAATTAGGTCTCGCATTTGATGGCGATGCAGATCGACTAGGGGTAGTCACTCGCAGTGGTGAAATTATTTGGCCTGATCGCCAATTAGTGCTTTACGCCCAAGACATCCTAAAGCGAAATCCAGGTGAAACCATTATTTTTGATGTGAAATGCAGCCGTCATGTTGCTTTAGCAGTAGAGGCTGCAGGTGGTGTGCCGTTAATGTGGCAAACCGGTCACTCGTTAATCAAAGCAAAACTGGCCGAGACAAACGCCCCTTTAGCTGGTGAAATGAGCGGTCACACCTTTTTTAAAGAGCGTTGGTATGGCTTTGATGATGGTTTGTACACCGCCGCACGATTACTCGAGATTCTGTCCCAATACGATAACCCGAGTGCCGTCTTAGAGTCCTTACCCAAAGACATCTCCACCCCCGAGTTAAAATTAGAAATGGCCGAAGGTGAGCCCCACTTATTTGTAGAACGTCTACAAAATGAGGGGCAATTTGCGAGTGCTAAACAACGTATTACTATTGATGGTATTCGTGCAGAGTACGAAGACGGTTTTGGCTTAGCTCGTGCCTCTAATACCACACCGGTGGTGGTACTGCGATTTGAAGCCCAAACTGAAGCAGCCTTAGCTCGTATTCAAGCCGAGTTCAAATCCGCGATCTTGGCCCTAAGACCCGATTTAACCCTACCGTTTTAATTCCTAAAAAAAACCCCTCTGTTCTGCACTCAGAAAAGGCAGAACAGAAGGGGAGACTTTTACATTGTTATTTTGTTTTAGCTAAGTACCCATACAAGCGCAAATGAGACTCAATAACGGTATTGATATCAAAAGCACGCTCTGCTAAATCACGACCAGCCTGACCAAATCGACGGCGCTTTGCCTCGTTATGCCCTAGGTCTGTCACCGCATCAGCCAACGCCTGTGCGTCTTTAGCCGGCACTAACAATCCCGTTACATTAGCCTCAATCGCATCTCTACAGCCAGGCACATCCGTCGTCACTACCGCCCGACCACATGCCGCGGCTTCGATTAACGACTTAGGTAGACCCTCGCGGTATGAAGGCAATACGGCAATATGCGCCCGTTGATATAGACCTGCAATATCCGTTTGTTCTCCTAACCATTGGATGACTCCGGCCTGATGCCAGTCCATGATCTGCTCTCGCGTTAGGCTGGCTGGATTACCCGCATCAGGGCTTCCCGCTATTTGCCAAATAATCCCGTCATTGCGTTGCTGACTGATTTGAGCTGCAGTGATAAATTCATTTACGCCTTTATCCGCTAATAAGCGTGACACCATCAGAGCTACGGGAGGCCCAGCAGCCTCTGGACTATCCGTAAACTGCGTTAAATCAACCCCTGAGCCTCGAATCAGTACCGCTTGCTCTGTGCGTACTACTCCTGATTGCAGTAATACATCTCGATCACTGCTATTTTGAAATACCACCCGACTGTGGGGGTGGTTTAGCGCCATTTTATATAGCTTTAGCGCAATAGTTTTTACTATCCCACCACGCTCATCGGTAAACAAATAGCCTAAGCCAGAAACGGCTGCTAAAAATCCCGGCACCTGTGCCATTCTGGCCGCAATCCCACCATAAATAACGGGCTTAATTGTCACCGCATGTACGACTTTAGGACGTACCTTTTTAAACAAGCGATACATAGCCCAAATGCTGTACAGCTCTTTGAAGGGATTTTTACCACTGCGATTCAACGGTAAAACGTGATGCGTAAAACCATGACTACGGATACGAGCCACCGCAGGCCCATTCATCGTTGCTACATGAACATTAAAGCCCGCAGCCTGTGCGCCTAATGCCAAAGGCAAGCGATGCGATAAGAAAAAAGTCGGGTTATTCACCACATAAAGCAATACAGGAGCAGAAGTGTCCTTGCCTGTCTCAAGAGGGGTTTGACGTTGATTCACACATAAATCATGCCAAAGCTCTTGATAATGACTCACCATCGTCGGCAGGCTATATAACTGCGCAATTCGTTTCGCGCCCTCATCTAAACGGGTCGAAAGCTCTGGGCTGCTTAATAATCCAATGGCTTTTTCAATGCCCGCTGCTAAGGCTTTAGCATTTCGAGGGGGAACAACAACCCCTTCCTCTCCTACAATTTTGGCCGCATCACCCACATCAGTAACAACGCATAAAGCGCGAGACACCATCGCCTCACACACCACATTGGGAAATCCTTCAGCCTTACTCGACAGCACATGTATATCAGTCGCTGCCATAATAGTAGGAATATCATCACGGCGCCCAAGCAAAATCAATTGCTCAGTTAAATCAAAATGCGTAATAAGTCGCATTAACTCCGCGTTGTTTGAATCCAAACCTTCGCCAACTAACAAGCAGCGCATCTGCGGCACAGTGCGTTTTACCTGCGCTAAGGCCGCCAACAAGTTAGGATGATCTTTTAATGGATTCCAACGAGCCACCGCGGCCAACAATGGCGTTTCTTGGCTAATGCCTAATTCATCACGCAACTGCTTTGCAGCCTGCGCATTAGGCTGCCAACGCGATAGGTCATAGCCATTAGGTATTACTTGAATTTTATCGGCCTCGTAGCCCCATTGTTTATGACGACGAGCCGCATTATCGGCGCATGCAACAATAACAGCAGGAACCACACCAGACAGCCGTGCACATAGCCATGCGACGACTCTCGCTTTCACACTGCTGTGATGCAAGTTTTCACCCGAGTTACGAATACCCCATGCCACAGAGCGAATGCCTACGCTGCGAGCCACCATGCCGCCAATCAAATCCGCATGATACATCCAGGTTTGCACCACATCGGGTCGTAATTGCTTAAGTAACTGACGTAATCGCCACGCACCCCGTGTAGCACCTAAGACGCCTTTCATCTGTAGTGCATGAACCTCTATCCCAGCCTCAATAAGACGTGGGCCAAATACATCCATGCCACCCATCGAAATAACAATATGGCGTATGTGGGAGTCAGAGGCTGTCACGAGTCGATAAAGCACCGTTTCTGCGCCGCCCTGACCTAAGCCTGAAATAATATGGACTACAGTGGTAGGAGAATCCTCGTTCAGCTCTCGCTGTGTCATGTTTTTTCCTGTTTGATGTTAACTAGGCCTGCTTGTCTAAAGACTAAATCCCAGTGATCCAAAATAGCAGCCATGCCATAACGCTCACGCACTGAAGCCGCTGCACGCTGCCCTAGTGCACCTCGTAACCGTGGATCAATCATTAACTCACTTAACGCGCGGCGCAGCGCCTGCTCGTTATCCGGCAGGACCAAGGACGCATCACGCCCATTATTTGAAATTTCTTTAGGCCCACTTGGACAATCTACCGTAACACAGGGCAAGCCTAAGGTCATGGCCTCTAAAAGCACATTGGGAAATCCCTCGTAAGCAGAGGTCAGAACAAATAGCTGGGCCTCTGCCAAGACCCGCCACGGCTCTTCGGTGCGCCCCGGAAAAAAGACCTTATCTTTGCAACCTACTAATTCTGCTCGGCGTTGTAAATTTTCACGCTCTGGGCCTTCACCATGGATATGTAACGTCCACTCTGGGAATTCTTCTGCTAATAAGCCAAACACCTGTATGAGCTGATCAAACTGCTTGGCAGGAACTAATCGCCCCATCGCCACTAGCTTACAGTTTGTTTTTTTCTCAACCTCTGCGGCTAAGGGCAAGCTGGCTAATACAGGGGGGATAGGATTAGGAATAACCGCTAAATCCCCTAAATTTGGTTCTGCAGCGGCAAAAGCGTGAGCAGCATCCTGAGTCTGAACCACCACCCGAGTTGCCTTAGGATAGAGTTTAGTTCGTAGCGACTGCAATCGTTTATCTGCACTGCGACTAACAACCGGATTTGTACGCTCGCAAACAATCACAGGGGTACTCACACCACGTAATGCCATCAACACATTAACGTTCACATTCGTTAGGAACGAGACGACAACATCGGGCTCAAAACGATCATGTAATTGCCGAATAGACCGTAGTTTTCGCACAGGGGTCAAAAAGGGAGGGAACCACGACAAACTGTCTTTAAGCGGTTGAAATTGCACACGCTCATCTAAGTGATAAAAACTACTCTCTGTTCCTAGATGGGTAGGAACAAGACAGACCTCATCACCTTGTTGCACCCAAGCATTGGCTAAACTGGCAGCCACTCGCTCTGCGCCACCGGCATTCATAGAGCTCACAAAAAACAAAATTTTCATGGCGGCACCTAATTATTATCCGTCGCTGTGGTCTGTGTTTCCGTTGCCTTATTATCCTCTGCTTTTTTGATTTTAGGGAGTAGGCGCTCCCATTGAGCCATGACAATAGGCACAGAAAAGCGATCTCTAACATCCACGGCTCGACGAGACAAGGCGGTACGCTTTAAAGGTCTAGCCATTAAGTCTGACAAGTGGGCCGCCAAGGCATCTGGGTTTTCTGGTGGATTGACCAAAATGCCATCAATATTATCGCGAATAATTTCTCTAGGCCCCGTATCACAGTCCATCGCTACGACCGGTAAGCCTGAGGCCATTGCCTCTAAGAGAGTATTCGACAGCCCCTCGGCTCGGGAGCTCAAAACATACATATCGGCCTGTTTATACCAGTCATCCATATTCCCCACGCGCCCTAACAAACTAATCCTAGAGGTTAAGTTGGCCTCATCAATTTGTTTTTGTAACGCCGCTCGTTCATCGCCCTCGCCTAAAATCACCAAATCCCAATCAGGAAAGTAGCTAGCGAGTAAAGTAAAAGCTTGAATCAATAGATCAAAGCCTTTTACGGGGTGCAAACGCCCTACAGCGAGTAAGCGAAAACGATCCGCCTTATCTGGTACCGGAATAATAGGTTCTTGCTTTTGTAAAGGCCAGCGTACCGCATTAGGAATGATAACCACGCGTGACCCCGGAATATGATCTTGTATCCAGCGGCCTGTGCCACTGGTTAGAGCTACCACCGCATGTGCTCGGGGATAAGCCCAACGTCGTAAGCGTAACCAGGCATCAGGAAGTTTTTGCATAGGAGGATGCGTATGCTCTGACACAATAACCCGGCAAGGCAAACCATTTGCAGCCATGACAGATAAAATAGACGCGGTGGTCATCATACCCAATACACAATCAGGCTTATGCTTTTTAATTAATTTACGTAAGCGACGTACACGTCGCCAGTTAGCAATAGCACCACGCCAGCCCCCTCCGCTATCATGAGCTGTCCCCATGACATACCGATGTACACCCTCGGGAACCGTGTAGACGTCTGTTTTTTTAGGCATTTGAGTCACTAAACTCACTCTATAACCTAGCCGTTGCCAATACGCACTCAAATCCACCGCAACACGTTCAGCACCACCGCCTCGAAGCGAGTGGATCACAATCATAATATGCATAATTTTTATTCAGGATCAGACGTTTTCGCCTGTAAGACTGCCGGTTTCAAGGCCACTAAAAAATAACAAATGAAGGAGCTCGCATACATGCAGCTGGTCGCCAACATAATGCCATGCACCCCCATTTTAGAGGCTAGATAAGTATTCATTATGGCTTTAACAGCAAAGTTTACTATCGCTATCGCTGCCATCAAGCCATAACGGTTTTGGCTTGCAAGTAACTGCACTAACACCAGAACCCCAAAATAGAAGGGTAATTGTAACAGTCCCCAGCGCAATACAGAGCTAACACGCTCTGTGTCAGCAGCACTAAAAGCACCCCGCTCATAGAGTAGGCTTACCCCCCACGGCGCCAACATAGCCGCAACGGCGGCTATCGCTAAGCCAATGGCCACCATCATCAACGACCACTTTAAGGCTATGGATCTGGCTCGGACGGCCTCGCCTCGTCGAGTCACATCAGCCAACACAGGTAAGGCAGCCCGACCCACAGAGGCTGCACCCACGCCAAGCATCAATGAAATAAAACGAGTAGCATAGCCTAAAGTAGCATTCGCATTATCGCCCAAAGAAGCTGCCGTATATTGATCAATAGGCCCTACAAAACTCATGGCTATTTGACCGATTAACATAATACCCGCAGCGTGGGCTAAGGCTGGCCACTGCTCTGCGTGAAAACCAAATCGAGGTCGTCCCCAAAAGCCGTCAGCACGTTGCGCCAAATAATACAAACTACCTGACTGCACTATATAGCCAATTAAGGTTCCCCATAATAAGGGCCATACCCCTTGTTCTGGTCCAGCAGCTAAAACAAAAAGTAAAATACTAAAGGCAGGCACACTATCAAGCAACGTATTGATATGACGCTCGTGCGCCCGTAGCCTAGCCGCCTGCAACCCTGTTAACAAGGTTAATACGGCGGCAGGAGCAAAAGCCCAAATGAGTTCAGCACTCATGGCTTGGGCCTCTGTGCCTAAGCCTTTTCCAGCAAAAGACAACACCCACGGCCAGATCACCCACAACGCCGCAGAAACGCCCAACCCTAGCAATAACATCAGCCCTAATAGCTCACCTACAAATTGTTGACGCTTTGTTTTGCTGTCGTCTTTTGCGTGAACTAATACGGGAATTAACACAACGGAAAAGACCCCCACCATCGTGACAGGAATCCAATTCGCCATCACCATCGTGAATTGATAGGCGTCCACCACATCGCTAATTCCATAGCGATAAGCCACAGCCATCTCTTTGAATGCACCCGCAGCCTTGCCTAATAACAAGAAAAAGGCGACTCTAAAAGCCGCCCTTGCGATGCGTTGATGATCGCTGTGTAAGCGTTTAAGCCAAGAAGAGGTCATTACGAGGGATTGTCAGATAAAAACTGCACATACCACGGCATGGCTTGCTCTAGACCTTGGTCAATAGAGAATTGAGGAACATAGCCTAATAGCTGCTGAGCTTTGCTAATATCGGCTTGAGAGTGTCGTACATCACCAGCACGAAAATCCCCATGTTGAACCTCTTTTAAATAAGGTACCCCATTGGCTGCCAAACTGGTCTTGAGCATAGCAAATAGCTCGTTTAAATCAGTGCGCGCATTTACGGCTACGTTATAAACCTGATTACGTGCCTCGCCTTGGGCTAAAGCGGCCAATACATTCATCTGTATGACGTTTTCTATATAGCAAAAATCACGACTGGTTTTACCATCGCCATTGATAACCACATCCTGATCTCGCATCATTGCGCCTATCCACTTAGGGATTACTGCTGCATACGCACCATCAGGGGTTTGCCTTTTACCAAACACATTAAAGTAGCGTAGACCGATGGCTTCAAAACCGTAAGATCGTGCAAATACAGTAGCATACAGCTCATTGACGTATTTGGTGACCGCATAGGGTGACAACGGATTACCAATCGTATGCTCTACCTTGGGCAAAGTAGGGTGATCACCGTAAGTCGAACTAGAGGCCGCATACACAAATGAGCTCACTCCGGCATCACGAGCAGCAACCAACATATTTAGTTGACCACCAATATTGACCTCGCTGGTCGTAATAGGATCATTTAATGAGCGCGGCACCGAGCCTAAGGCAGCCTGATGCAGTACATAATCCACCCCCACACACGCTTGATGGCAGGTATCCAGATGACGGATATCGCCTTCGATAAAATGGAAATTAGCCCATTGCTCTTGACTAACGGCCTGCTGCACCTCGTCTAAGTTATGTTGAAAGCCGGTAGAAAAGTTATCCAGACCAACGACGATCTGATTTTGCTTTAACAACGCTTCGAGTAGATTAGAGCCAATAAAGCCAGCACATCCTGTTACCAACCATTTTTTAGGGTCGGTCTGTAATGTGAGCCAAGCACGATCAATAGCTGTAGATGGTTGCATACCCTGCCTTTTACTTTTTACAAACGTAAATCCGAATCATTACGATCCAAGATATATTTCAGATCATAAAGCACATGAGGAGCCTTACCTAAAGCTCGGATTTTTTCAGCGCCCATGTTTTTAAACTCGTCATGAGCCACGGCCAACACAATACCGTCATACTGCCCCATTTCAGGTTGAGTAATTGGTTTAATCCCGTATTCTTTATGCGCTTCTTCGGCATCGACCCAAGGATCAAACACATCGACATTGACATCATACTCAGCGAGCTCATGCACAATATCAACAATACGAGTATTCCGTAAATCTGGACAGTTTTCTTTAAAAGCCAACCCCATAATCAAGACCCGAGAACCCTGCACCTGAATGCATTTTTTTGTCATGCTTTTGACAAGCTGAGATGCCACATAGGCCCCCATGCCATCGTTTAAGCGACGCCCCGCCAAAATAATCTCAGGATGATAACCAATAGACTGGGCTTTATGTGTTAGGTAGTAAGGATCAACACCGATACAGTGCCCACCCACTAAACCGGGGCGGAAAGGCAGGAAGTTCCATTTAGTGCCTGCTGCCTCTAGGACGTCCAAGGTATCAATACCAAGCTTATTAAAAATTAAGGTGAGCTCATTGATTAAGGCGATATTCACATCACGCTGGGTATTTTCAATGACCTTCGCGGCTTCAGCCACACGTATGGAGGCTGCTTTATGAGTACCCGCCGTAATAATTTCTGAGTACAGTGCATCAACCACGTCAGCGATCTCTGGGGTGGAGCCAGACGTTACCTTGCGTATAGACGGGAGGCGATGGACTTTATCACCTGGGTTAATGCGCTCTGGACTGTAGCCTGCAAAAAAGTCTTCGTTAAAGCGTAATCCAGAAACACGTTCAAGCACTGGCACACAGTCTTCTTCGGTTGCCCCTGGATAAACGGTGGATTCATAAATGACGATGTCACCACGTTTTAAGACCTTACCAATGGTCTCGCTAGCGCGAATCAAGGGAGTCAAATCCGGACGTTTATACTCATCAATCGGCGTGGGAACAGTCACAATGTATACATTAGCCTGCGCAAGCTCAGACGCATCACTGGTATAACGTAGCTGGGCTGCCGTTTTTAGCTCTTCGGGCTCGACCTCAAGGGTGTTATCAACTCCGCTGCTTAACTCGGCAATACGGCGTGGATTAATATCAAAGCCCAACACATCGCGTTTTTTGCCAAATTCTACTGCCAAGGGCAAACCTACATAGCCCAAACCAATCACGGCAAGTTTAATGTTTTGCAAATCCAACGTTATTCTCCAAAAATAAAAAACGCAGGCTTATTCAGACCGTTCACGTTTTGCCCGTCGTACTGATGGTAATAACAACCATGCCGGACGACGCCAATGTACCAAGCGCGCATATAGCCAGATATAACTACAAGCGAACACCACCAAACTAGCACCAAGCATCCACGGATTATTCCACCAAATCGTGGCAGGAACCAAACCAATTAGTACCAGCCCCCATAAATAAGGTGAGGCCATTGCATTCGAGGTAGGAGGCACATAACGACGCCCCTCTTTAACCACGCTAACACGGACTAATCGACGAAAGATAAGCTGATGCAAGTGTAAGGAGTCCGGCTGGTCTACCGGCACACCTCGTTTAAACTTACGCCGCCAAATCGAAAACAACGTTTCAAAAACAGGGTAAAACAGCACCGCCAATGCATAAAATGGCGACACACTGGGATTACGAACCACTAGCTGGACGGCGAGTTCAGCCAACATAAAACCCAAGAAATACGCCCCGCCATCACCTAAAAAGACACGACCAAAAGGAAAGTTCCAAGCCAAAAACCCAAAGGTAGCAGAGGCCAACGAAGAGGCAATTAAAAAGATGGGGTAATCCTGTACCTGCCAAGCTACTAATGCGATGGAGGTGGCCATCAATACAGCCACCATCCCAGCCAGACCATTAATACCATCAATAATATTTAAGGCGTGAGTACAGCCACCCACCGCAATCATCGTGAAAAATAAAGAAATAGGCCAAAAAGCTAAAATCCAATCAGCCCAACCTACCCCGACTCTAGATACCCCGCCTAATAGCCACCAAGCAATAGCCGCCGAGGCAAAGGCTGCCAACAACCGTTTCAAAGAGCCCACATCTTTGGTGATGTCTTCGACTAAACCGGCTACAAATACAGGCAAAGCTGCTACGAACAACACAGGCCACAACCACGTTAATGTCATATTGCTTGGGCCTAAAACCAAAAGCCCTGCCAAACTGCCCGCCAAAATAGCTAAGCCCCCAACACGAGGGGCTGGACGTAAATGTGTAGCTTGTGGCTTTGACATATCAGTGTCACCAGTCAAACGACCGTGCCAGCGTTCAGAGAACACAATGATGCCGCCGACCAAAAAGGCAACAACAGATATGGATAGCCACGTTAAAAAATCCCAAGCCGGAGCTGAACTCACCACGACGCCTCACTTAAAACAACCACTTTATTATGAGCCGTATTTGTAACAACGCGAAGTCGATAAGCGATACAGATGCTACAAAAAAACAGCTATTCAGCAAAATCAATGCTTGCTAGACCTGATATTAAAGGCCGCAGATATGCATTATGCTTGAGCTTAGGAGTTTACGCTGCTTTGTAGAGTATGTTTACAATTTCATGCATAAAACCCGTACCTACTATACCTAAGGAATCCGTATGCCATTTATTACTATTGATTTATTCGAAGGTCGAAGCCTCGAAACCAAACGTGAGCTCGTAGAAACCTTAACAGCTGAAACTAGCCGCATCTTAGGCTGCTCCGCGGACTCAGTTCATATCCGATTCAATAATGTAAAACAAGAAGACTGGTCCACCGGGGGTACCTTGTGGGCAGATAAAAAATAATCTCTCTGCGCTTTTTTTCAGCCTTGTTCCCAATAACCAGGCTGATTATATATTTGACGTAAATAGTCCGTAAACACTCGAATTTTCGCAGGTAAATAACGTTGTTGTTGATAAACTGCCTGAATGTCATAGTCTGAAATCGCATAATCATCCAGCACGGTCACTAACTCACCGCGCTTAATTTCAGCCTGTATTTCCCACGTAGATCGCCAACCTATTCCCCAACCCTGTTTGACCCAGTCATACAATAACTCGCCATCATTACAATCCAAATCACCCTGCACGCGCACTGAAAACATCTGCCCATCACGTAAAAAAGTCCAGCCGTGCTGCTGTCCCCCCTGTTGATTAAATGCCAAACAGTTGTGTTGTACTAACTCTTCGGGCTGCAAGGGCACGCCATAGCGAGCAAAATAATCGGGAGTCCCACACACCACTCGTTGATTTGGAAATAAACGCACCGCCACATAATTGGGATCATAAACAGCACCGACTCGAATCCCCATGTCATAGCCTTCCCGAACTAAATCAATCACGCTGTCGGTAAAGTTAAACGAAAGGCGTAAATCTGGATAACGTTTTTTAAACTCTAAAACATGAGGCGCCACATGCTGACGACCAAAGGACGCCGGGGCCGACACCACTAAATGCCCACGCATTGCATTATGTTGATCGCTGATGCTGGCTTCAGCCATTTCAAAATCATGTAGCAGTTGTTTGCACTGCTCTAAGAACTGCTCACCTAGATCCGTTAATGTAAGCCCACGAGTAGAGCGGTGCATCAAGCGTACTCCCAACCGTTTTTCTAGGGCATCTAAGCGTCGCCCTAAAATAATTGGGGTGACGCCTTCGACCTGTGCCGCGGCGGCAAAGCTGCCCTTTTCCGCGATAAGAGCAAAACTACGAATTTCAGTATACCGACTCATAAGACCATAAATAGCAATCAGAGGTTCTGCGCAATAAGTGCGATTTCATTACACTACCATCATAGCCCCCCCTTTGAAGGAGACGCCATGCCTAAATTTGCCGCTAACCTCAGCTTATTATTCACTGAGTATGATTTTCCAAAACGTTTTGTTCACGCTGCCGCTGCTGGTTTTACTGGCGTCGAGTTTCTGTTTCCCTATGACTACGATCCCTACCAAATCAAGCAATGGCTTGATGATCAGGAACTAGAGCAAGTGCTATTTAATTTGCCTGCCGGTCACTGGGGCTCAGGAGAGAGAGGCCTAGCTTGTTTACCTAATCGCCAAGATGAGTTTCGTGAAGGCGTACATCAGGCCATGGAATATGCCGAGGTCTTAGGAAACCATCTGCTGCACTGCATGGCTGGCATCAAACCTGAAGGCATGTTGTTTGCTGACGCCCTCGACTGTTATATAGAGAATATCGAATACGCAGCAAATGTTGCAGCACAGCATAATCGCATTATTTGCATTGAGCCGATTAACAGTTATGACATGCCCGGCTACTTATTAAATTACAGCGAGGATGCGATTGAAATTATCAGCGAGCTAGGACACCCCCATGTACGCCTGCAATACGATATGTACCATGCCCAGCGTATGGAAGGACATTTAAGCCAAAGCATTGAACGCCTATTGCCCTATATCGCACATATCCAAATTGCGAATAATCCAGGTCGCCACGAACCTCATTTAGGTGAACTTAATTACGGTTTTATCTTTCACATGCTCGACCAGCTGCAATATGATGGGTGGATTGGTTGCGAATATATTCCAGCCACCACCACAGCCGAAGGGCTAAGTTGGCTGCGCGCCTACCGTAACAAATAACCTCAGGAGAACAGCATGGAAAAAATTGCATTTATTGGTTTGGGCATTATGGGTGTGCCTATGTGCTTAAACATCATGAAAGGTGGCTATCCTGTCTTTAGCTATACACGTAGTCAGACGCATCCATCGATTCCCGAGGCAGGTGCCACGATCTGCGATAGCCCCCGTGCTGCCGCAGAGCAAGCCGACATCATTATTATGATCGTCAATGACACCCCCAATGTAGAGCATGTCTTATTTGGTGAAAATGGCGTCAGTGAAGCAGATCTAACAGGGAAAATTATTGTGGATATGAGCACGATTTCTCCTGTTGCAACCAAAGAGTTTGCGGCAAAAATCATCGCAGCGGGTGGGGATTATATAGATGCTCCCGTATCGGGGGGTGATGTAGGAGCCCAAGCCGGATCACTCAGTATTATGGTCGGAGGGTCGGAAGCCGCCTTTACGCGTGTGTTACCTATTTTTACACTGATGGGGCAAAACATCACACATATCGGCGAGGTCGGTACCGGTCAAATCACCAAAATGGCCAATCAAATCATTGTGGCACAAAGTATTCAGGCCGTAGCCGAAGCACTGGTTTTAGCTTCTAAAGCCGGGGCTGACCCAGAGAAAGTCCGTCAAGCCTTAATGGGAGGATTTGCTAACTCTCGTATTTTAGAAGTTCATGGCAAACGCATGACCTCTGGCTCCTTTCAACCGGGCTTTAAGATCGATCTGCATCAGAAAGATATTACGAGCGCACTTAATACAGCGCGGGAAATCGGTGTAGCTCTACCCGGCGCGGCTGTCTTTCAACAATTACTTAGTAGCTGTGTCGCCCAAGGCGGTGGAAACTGGGATCATTCCGCTGTGATTAAAGTCATAGAACAACTAGCCCATCATTCCATTCGAGATGAAAAGGCATAAGAGATGTAATACGGCCATCTACGTTACATAAGTAACGCGTGACGACAGCAGTAAAATTGATTTTTATCAACAAATTACGTTTCTAAAGCACAAAAAAAACCCGAGATCAAAAGATCTCGGGCAAATCCACCAAAGGAGGAGGGTGGAGGAGACAACCGGGGCATGTTGGGCTACAAGGGGTTTTCCCGAGCCTAGGCAATACATTAGGGTTATTCCCGTTGCGCTGCCTTTCAACATCCAATAACTGAAGTGTAGTATTTATTTTGGTGCAATGCAAGATATAAGACACTTTCCGTACCCTATTTGTGGTTTTATCACAAAGCCCCCACAAAAATTCACAAAAAGTCTTTAGGCATAAACCCTAGTCCTAAACACGATAAGCACTGGTAGTCATCACCTTCGACATCAAACGCATTGCCATTTTAATAGGGGCAGGTAAATTTTTAGCCCCGTTATCTTCGGCAGTAGTGCGATGTGAAATCTCATCTATACGCATTTGGTCAACGATTTTACGGGAACGCTCGTCTTTCTCTGGCAAAGACACAAGGTGCTCCTCTAGGTGTTTTTCTACTTGTCGCTCTGTCTCGGCCATAAAGCCTAAGTTATAAGGCGTACCAGCACGACTCGCAACCACCCCTAAGCCCAATGAGGCCGCATACCAAATAGGATTAAAAATACTTGGGCGGCTACCCAATTCTTTGAGGCGATCATCACACCACACCAAATGATCGACCTCTTCGGAAGACGCCTGATATAACAATTTTTTAATGGCTTCATCCTTAACCATTAAAGCTTGGCCTCGGTAAAGAGCCTGTGCGCAGACCTCGCCTACATGGTTCACTCGCATCAACCCCGCGGCATGGCGTGCCTCGGTATTGCTAAGGTGTTCCTCTGGTTGCGACACCATCCTGCCCGCAGGATTAGGACGCGAAGCTTGGGCTGAACGACTAATCACATGCAAAGCATGCCCTAGCTCAGTTAAAGCGGAATCAAACAAAGAACGTCGACGCTCTAGTTTGGGCGCATAATTTATTAATGGCGTGACACGGGTTTCTGATTGAATGTCGGTAGTCATAGCCTTTTCCTTTATCGATGTAATGAATCCATTTACGCGCTTAAACGCTACAATAGAACTATTGTAGGTCAAAGTCACACTATCACTTTGCCCTAAATCACTCTACTAAGGACGACTCACCATGGAATGTACAGTTAATTGGAACCACAATAATGGCATGCTTTTCGTAGCCAGCACAGGCAGCGGTCATGTCACAGTGATGGATGGGGCAGTAGAAGGTGGTGGGCGCGACAGCGCCCCGCGTCCTATGGAAATGATGTTAGCCGGCGCAGGTGGCTGTGCAGCCTACGATGTGGTGTTGATCCTAAAACGTGGTCGTCACCAAGTCACAGACTGCCAAGTTAAACTGGTCTCTGAGCGCGCAGACACGGACCCCAAAGTTTTCACCAAAATCGTGTTTGAGTTCATTGTGTCTGGAATTAATCTATCAGCCCAAGCGGTAGAACGTGCCGTACAACTTTCCCATGATAAATACTGTTCAGCCAGCGCTATGCTTGCTAAAACGGCAGCGGTTTCCTATACCGTAGAGATTCGTAATACGCAGGAATCCCATGAAAACTAATCAATATGAACAACTCATGCGTCATGTCTACGAACATGGCGTAGAAAAAACAGACCGTACTGGCACAGGTACTCGGTCCGTCTTTGGCCATCAAATGCGTTTTGACCTTAGCCAAGGCTTCCCTATGGTCACTACTAAAAAACTCCATACCCGCAGTATTTTTATAGAATTACTGTGGTTTTTACGTGGCGATAACAACGTGAAATGGCTGCACGACCATCAAGTCAGCATCTGGGATGAATGGGCAGATGCCAATGGTGACTTAGGCCCAATTTATGGGGTGCAGTGGCGCTCTTGGCCTACCCCTACTGGTGGGCATATTGATCAAATTTCAGATCTGATTCAGCAAATTAAACAAAATCCTGATTCACGCCGTTTAATCGTATCGGCATGGAATGTAGCCGAAATCAAAAACATGGCCTTGCCTCCTTGTCATGCCCTATTTCAATTTTATGTGGCCGATGGCAAGCTATCCTGTCAGCTCTATCAGCGCAGTGCCGATATTTTTCTGGGCGTACCCTTTAATATCGCTAGCTATGCGTTATTAACTCATCTTGTTGCTCAACAATGCGACCTAAAGGTAGGTGACTTTATCTGGACAGGCGGAGACTGCCATTTATACAGCAACCACCTAGAGCAAGTCGAACTACAACTTAGCCGCGAACCCCGCGCCTACCCGCAGCTACGCATCAAACGTAAACCCGCCAGTATTTTTGATTATGAATACGAAGACTTTGAAATCGTAGACTACGACCCTCACCCTCATATTAAAGCTCCTGTGGCGATTTAATGATGCATAAACCAAAATTACGTATGGTAGTGGCCTACTCCACTAACCGTTGCATAGGCAAAGACAACGATCTGCCTTGGCGTCTACCCAATGATCTAGCCCATTTCAAAGCCGCTACGATGGGCCTTCCTATTATTATGGGGCGTAAAACCTGGGAGTCCTTGGGCCGCCCCTTACCTGGCCGTCCTAATCTAGTCATCAGCCGTAATGCTGACTATGTGGCTACAGGTGCCACGACTTACCCTAGCTTAGAGTCTGCTATAGCTGCCTGTACTGACTTTGACATGGCTTGTATTATTGGTGGGGAACAAATTTTCGGCCAGGGTCTACTCATCGCCGATGAAATTATCGCCACTGAAGTCCATGCTCAGGTTGAAGGCGATACATTTTTCCCCCCTTTAACAGCAGACTGGGTGGAAACACAACGTGAGCCTCAGCCCGAGGAAAATGGCTATCAATACGACTTTGTAATCTACGAGCGTCAGCCCAATTAGCACTCATTCGATTATGACAAATACAGACTTGCCCAACGACGACAAAATGTCTCGTGCCGAACAAGCTTATCAACAGATATTAGATGATATACGAGAAGGCAGACTTAAACCTGGCCACCGCATTACCGAGCTAGATATAGCCGCCTCACTTAAAATGAGCCGTACCCCCGTACGCGAGGCTTTACGTCGTTTGGAAATAGCAGGTTTAATCTCCACTGCGCCCTATAGTGGTATGCAGATTGCGCGTCTAGGCTACCAAGAGGTGATGGAACTTTACGATATGCGCGTGGTGCTGGAAAGTACGGCATCTAAGCTGGCAGCTAAACACGCTAGCGATGCAGAGATTTACTCTTTAAATGAAATCATGAAACGCTACGAGGCGGCAACTACTGCTGTAGAACAGGCGCGTCATAATCGTGTGTTTCATAATGCCTTGGCTTATGCCGCGCATAACCGCTATTTATTAAAATCGCTGAATTCCATGCGTGACTCGATGATTTTATTGGGTAAAACCACCTTCGAGCTACCCAATAGAGCCGAGCAAGTCGTTCAAGAACACCGAGACATCATTAACGCCATCATAGAGCGTAACCCTGAAAAAGCTGCTGAGGCGGCTGCACACCACATCCGAGAGGCCCAAAAAGCACGTATTGCTTTGATGGGTGAGGAAATAGATCAAGAGATTTAAGTCTGTGTTGCTAGACATTAGTCAGCGTTTTTCTGCTACACCGCAGGGCCTCCAACTACGCACTCACTAGGCAGCGAGCGAGCACTGCCTAGTGAGAGGCTTTATCCCAAACCTGCCCATACCAATATAAAAATATTAATCAGCGGGCTTCATTATGGTATTTGATTAGTGAACCTAAACGAAATAGTACATGCACAAATTTACTATAGGGTAATATGGCAAAAAACGCCGCTACAAAACCTAAGTGAATAATAAGCAGCATGCCCATCGCGGTGGTTTCCCTGAAGGCCAATAAAGCCAGACCGGTTAGGTTGACCCAAAACAATAAAACTAAAAAGGCATAATCCATGCCAAAAATAGCTTTCCATGCTGGACCATCGTGCATTTTTAATTTAAGCCAAACCAAGCCTGTAGTACCTACTAATGTCATCACTCCACCCACGGTTCCCAAAAACACGGGCAAACTAATGTAGTCATAGGGAGCTACCCAGCCAAAACCGTAATCATAAATGGTTCCTGTAACTGTCGCGCCAAAACAAAGTAAAAAACCATACATCATTAAATGATGATACCAACGTCGCTGGTTAGAAAAGGAGGTATTTTCATGATTACACCCTTTCATATCCTCGCCGCCACCTAAATGCTTTAGCGTCAACGCATCTTTGAGTGCATGATGCAAGGCCTTTAGATTAAAAAAATACGCTGTCTTACCACCTATCCAACGCCAATAAGCTCTAAAGCCCAATAAAATAGCCAGCACATCAAACAACACAACGCTACCAGCCACTAAGACCATTGCTTCGTGTGAAATAACTCGGTAAAAAGCCCCCTCACCCACTTGTTTAGCAAATAGAGCACTAGGATCTGTAAAAAGGATGCCTATGATCAAAACCAAACTAAAAATCAAAGCACTGATTAAGGCAACAAAGGTACCATTACGCTGAAACACATCAGACATAAAACTGGGCCAGACAAATTTCTGATAGGTCTTGGCTCTGACCTGAGTCATAATGCGCGGTACATTTATGTCATACACATGCGGTGCTGTAAACTGACAAGCGTGATAACAAGAGGTACAGTTATGACACAGATTAGAAAGATAATCGATATAGTTATCATCAAACTCACGCTGTCGTTCTATGGCAGGAAATACGGCACAAAAACCTTCACAGTAACGACATGAGTTACACACCTCGGCATTACGACGCGCCTCTTGGGTAATATCCATAATACTAATGACACGAGAGCGCGTTACGGGGCTAGTGGATTGCATTGGCTGCCTCCTGTCCTGCGATAATACCGAATACTGTACCGATGGCCATACCAATTCCAGCCGTATAACCCTGACCTAAAATATTTCCAGCCATAATTTCACCTGCAGCATAAATATTGCTTGAGGGCTTGCCACCTTTAAAGATGACCCTAGCCTTTTCATCTACCTTCACACCCATATACGTAAAAGTTATACCCGGAGCCAAGGTATAGCCGTAAAAAGGGCCTTGCTCAATAGGACGCGACCAATTCGTTTTATTTACCTTTAATCCCGTCGTTGCATAACCATCCAATATGGAGCTATCAAACGGACCTGGTCCTACCGCTGCATTAAACTCATCAATAGTTTTTTGTAAAGCATCAGGATTCAGCTTTAGTTTCATTGCTAGCTCTTTAATTGAATCCGCTTTAATAGGAGGAAAAACAGAGGGCATAAAATCATGAATTGCTTTGGAGTCAATAATGACATGAGCGATTTGATTCGGTTGTTGCGCAACCAAACGCCCCCAAATTGCATACCGTTTAGGCCAAAAATCTTCGCCCTCATCATAAAAACGCTCTGCATTTTCATTGACAACCACGCCAAAAGACACACAGTCTAAGCGCGTAACGATCCCTCCATCGTATTTTGGAGATCTACCATCAATAGCAACGGCATGACACTGATCCGGCTCGCCAATAATTTCCGCCTGATTACGCATCATTTCTTTGAGCATGCGCCCTTTGTTGAATTGCGTGCCTCTAATGAGAAAATTACGTGCTACTGGACCCCACGCCTCTTCTAGCCACTCTAGATTTGACTCAAAGCCTCCTGAGGCTAAGATAAGTTGCTTTGCGTGAACTTCGTAGCGGATGCCTTTATACAGAACCACCGCATATTGAAAATGTCCGTCTTTAATTTCCAGTTCTATGGCCTCTGTGTCATACGCCACCTGAACGCCTAACGCTATGGCTCTATCGTAATAAGCATTTACTAAGGCTCTGCCACCACCAAGAAAAAAAGCATTGGTACGAGATAAACTCAAGGTTCCGCCTAAAGACGGTTGAAAACGAACCCCATTTCTTTCCATCCAATCATAGGCTTTAGGTGTACTACGAATGACCATACGAGCTAGCTCAGGCGTGGTTTTTCCTTCTGTTACTCGTAATAAATCCTCGTAATACTCCTCCTCGGAGTACGTGCCCGCTAATATGCCTTTAGGTCCTTCATGCATACACCTAAAGTTGCGTGTGTGCTGACTATTTCCACCTCGTAGTAATTGAGGTGCATGTTCAATTAATAAAACCTGCTTCCCTTTTTCAGCGGCACTTATAGCGGCTGTTAAGGCCGCATTCCCACCTCCTATAACCAGGATCTCTGGATGAAGCGGCTCTCCTGTAAAAAACTGCTGTTGACTCATAACTCTCTCATCAATAGAATCCAATTGGATGCAAATGTATACAATAAAAAACTACACAATTTGGCCCATAAATGCAAGCTATAACACAATCATAGCTTGTGGTGCTTAGCTATCCTTAATCCAATAGTTAAAAACAGGGCTTGCTAAAAACATGACAAATACCAAGCGCAATACCTGAATAGCAGCAACCAAAGCCACTGGTATATGAAGGGCTTCCGCTGTAATACTAAGCTCGGTAATACCGCCTGGCGTCATTCCTAATATTAAGGCTCCGGTAGAAAGCTGACTGCACCAAGCCAGTATCCACGCCAATGCCGCACAACACAGCATAGACAACACAATAAATAAACTAACCCATGACAGAAAGCGCACTGCAGACTTTACAAAACGGCGGTCAAAATATGAGCCTAAAGACAAACCGATAAAAAGTTGTGCGATTTTGCTAAGTTCGCTGGGCATGCTCATTTCCGTACCAGTAAGAGCAACATAAAACGCGGCACTAAACAACGGTCCCAGCATCCACGGATTAGGCTGCTTGAAATTCCGCCAAACCAACGCTGTCACAGCCCCTAGAGCTAAAACAAAAAATAACTGGGGCCACAGCACAGGTAAGACGGTGACTGGCATCGTAGTAGGTAACACCCAAGTAAAAACGGGAGGTACAAGCAATACTACGCTGACGATCCGTAAACTATGGGCCGCAGCCACCTGATCCACCCTAGCCTGGTGTTGAATGGCCATATTGACCATCTCGCTGGCGCCACCGGGTAGACTGGCAAAAAAGGCGGTTGCCGAATCACAGCCACTACGTAATAAACACACCATGCCCACCGCAGCGGCAGACAAAGTTAGCGCAGCAGCCAAAAATATCACAAACCAATTCGCAATGACCTCATAGACGACGGCAGGGGTAAAGTGCAAACCAATTGCGGTGGCAATAATCCACTGACCAAACCGCCTACCCCCTGGAACATCGGGCAATAAAACTCCTGCTACACAACGCATAAAAATCATGCCAAGCATAGGACCAATCAACCAAGGCAGTGGCCAACCAATCAAATCAGCTAACCATGCACCACCTAAACTCAGCCCTATGCTCAATACCCACATACTAGTCTCTTAAGTAGGAGATCGGTGCCCCGAACGTTTAATACGAATAATGCGCCATATGGGCATTACAACCATTAGAGCAACTAAGGCCCAGCCGACTAAAGTAATGGGGCTAGAAAACAAGATGCCTAGGTCACCATTAGAAATAGATAAAGCCCGACGTAAGTTTTGCTCCATTAAGCCCCCTAAAATAAATCCTAATAATAAAGGGGATAGCGGAATATCCATTTTTCTTAAAAAATACCCTGCAATACCAATGACGACCATAAGAAACAAATCAAAAGTAGTCGCATGTACGGCATACACACCAATAGAACTAATGATGGCTATAGCTGGAACCAAAGTCCAGTTGGGAACGCTTAATACCTTGGTGAAAAGACGAATCATCGGGATATTCATCACTAACAACATCACGTTAGCAATGACTAGAGAGGCAATTAAACCCCAAACAATTTCTGGCTGGCGCTCGAAAAGAAGTGGTCCCGGGGTAATGTTATACAGCGTTAAAGCTCCTAGCATGACCGCTGTGGTACCAGAGCCTGGTACCCCTAAGGTTAACATTGGCACCATAGAGCCACAGGCAGAAGCACTATTAGCCGCCTCGGGGGCAGCTAAACCACGTAAATCACCTTTGCCAAACTGGTTGTCCTTCACAGCTATTCTTTTTTCATTCACATAGGCTACCGCACTCGCTAAGGTGGCCCCGGCTCCGGGTAAAACCCCCAAACCAAACCCGACTAGACCGCTTCGTAAGGTACTACCCAAAGTGAAGCTCAACTCTTTCATATTAAACAGCATGCGACCACTGGCTTTAATTGCTGTTTGCCCTTTGTGTGTACGTTCTAATAAAACTAGGATCTCGCTAACAGAAAACAAGCCTAAAACTAACACCACAAATTGGATACCATCGGCTAAACCCAATAAGCCAAAATTATAACGATAAACACCACTATTAGAGTCAATACCCACAGTAGAGAGCCAAAGACCTATCATGGCTGCAATGGCCGTTTTAACGGGTTTATTACCTGCCATTCCAGCCAAACAAGTAATCGCAAACACCATCAAGACAAAATACTCAGCTGGACCAAAAGCGATCGCCCATTTAGCCAATAATGGAGCTGAAATAATGACTCCAATAATAGCAATAGAACCACCTACAAATGAGCTCCAAGCCGAAATAGACAACGCCACTCCAGGCAAACCTTTTTGCGCTAAAGGATAACCATCTAAGGTGGTCATCACAGCGGAGGCTTCACCTGGAATATTTAATAAAATAGATGAGATTCGGCCCCCATACTCACATCCTAAGTAAACAGCGGCTAATAGAATTAATGCACTTTCTGGTGGTAACCCCATCGCAAACGCAATAGGAATCAATAAGGCCACGCCATTAATAGGGCCTAGACCAGGCAATAAGCCCACAATAGTCCCCAAAAGGGTGCCACATAAAGCCATTAATAAATTGAAGGGCGTTAACGCCACGCTAAAGCCATAACCCAAATGAGATAAGCTTTCCATAATTTCAAATTCCCTTTATTCCGTGTCCAATAGGCCTAAAGGCAGCGGCACATCAAAGACATAATCAAATAAGCCATATAAACAGCACACTAAAAATACCATTCCTAATGCTGTTTGCATCCAACTGGCTCCGTAGAGTCGTGCCATCACAAAAGCAAATAATAAACTAGAAAAAACAAAGCCTACTTTTTCGAAGAGGGCGGCATACACTAAAAAATTGACTATACAAAAAACTACTTTTATGGCAATTTTTTTATCTGTAAAAAAAACCTCTTCGTCCTCATCCTGTTTTTTCCCGGTAATAAGAAGATAGACGCCAGCTAATGCTAAACCTCCCAGTAATAACCAGGGGAAAGCGCGTGGGCCTACAGGCTCGTAACTAAAGCTAGCCACATAGCCACTAGCTAAAAATGCAAGCCATCCACTTATTGCAATCAGCCCTAAGGCAAATACTCGCTGGCGCATTCTAATATTCCTCTTTAAATATAAAAATCGTGTTTTACTCTTGAACATTTAAGCCTAAATCGGCTGCCAACTCTCTGTAGCTGGCCAATTGCTCATTTACAAATTCGGTAAGCTCCTGTCCTACTAAAGGCAAAGGGTACAACCCTAGCTGCTTATAAAGCTGATCGGCCTGCTCTGTGGCCAAAAGCTCTTTAAAGCGATTTTCCCACCATTCAAAATCACTATCACTGACTTTAGGCCCCATATAAAAACCACGAATTACAGGCCAACTAATATCAAAACCTTGTTCTTTTGCGGTAGGCAAATCAGATAAACTGCCCTCCAATCGATCATTACTTAAAATCGCAAGTACTCTAAACTGACCAGCCTCTAGCTGCTGTAACACATCACTAATACGCCCAGGAACTACATCTATATGCTTTCCTTCTAAAGCCGTATAGGGTTCACCGCCCCCTTGAAAACCGACATAGCGCAAGTCTTTAGGATCAATACCAGCCGCTTTGGCTAGCAAGGCCGCTTGCACCCAGCTTTGACTACCTACTGTGCCCCCAGCCCCCAACACTACACTTTGTGGATCCTTCGCTAAAGTATCGATCAGTTGCTTTAATGAACTAAAAGGAGAGTCTGTACGTACGACAACCATCCCGTAATCCGTACCTACACTCGCCAACCAACGCACATCGTTTTCATCAAACTTACTGCCGTATTTACCCTGAGCCATATTTAACAAAGAACCGCTAGAAAAAGCGACTAAAGTGCCAGGCTCACCGGGACGATTTGCCACTACAGAGTTAAACGCTACCGCACCAATTCCTCCAGGCATAAAAGTGGTGCGCATCGGTGCCTTAAGCAGCTTCGTTTCTTTCAATCCTATCTGTGCAAACTTACACGTAGTGTCAAAACCGCCTCCTGGTGTTGATGGGGCAATACACTCTGGGCGACGTGGTTCTTTAGCTTGTGCAGGTGCTGCTGCAATCCAACATGCACTCGCTAACACTAGCGCCTTAACTATCTTATGCATAACTTCTCCTTTAGTTCATTTTAAGCCAATTAATTATTATGAATCCAATTGGATACAATGGTACACATTATATTTTTTAAGGTGTAGCCTTTAAATCAAAGAAAGCGAAAAGATTAGGGTTAAACCTAATAAGAATGTTTTTTATAACGACTTTTTAGCTATTTGGATCTATTTCAAACTCAAAAAAAGACCAAACCTTAGCCAAAGATTTAGTCTTATTTCTCGTACAATGTGTAAGGCGCTTCTTTTTACTTTTATGGTTATCTACTTATTGTCATGCTGATCCACTCTAAACTTCCTCACCTACGTCCCAATATTTTCTCCCATATGGCCGCAGTCGCAGCGCAATACCAAGCCGTCAACTTAGCTCAAGGTTTCCCTGACTTTGGCAGCGACCCTGAGTTATTAAATTTACTTAGTCACTACACGCAGCAAGGCATGAATCAATACGCCTCTGGAACAGGTCTACCTGCTCTCAGAGAGCAAATCAGTGCTTATTTACAGCGTAGAGATCAATACAGCTATGATTCAGACTCTGAAATCACAATTATGGCTGGAGCAACTGAAGCCTTATTTTGCTGCATATCAGCCTTTGTAGGTGCCGGTGATGAGGCCATCATCCTTGAGCCTGCCTACGACACCTACGAGCCCACGATTGAATTAGTGGGTGGTATTGTTAGACGAGTACAGCTGCAAGCCCCCGAATTTAAAATTAACTGGGATGAGCTTAAACAACAAATCAACGCTAAAACCACAGCTCTAATCATCAATACCCCTCATAATCCTACAGGGACTATCTTGAGCCGTGACGACCTAGAGCAATTGGCTGAGCTTTTAGCTGGCACCAATATTGTGGTCATCAGCGATGAAGTCTATGCCGATATGGTATATGCACCCCATCATCACATAGGCGCCGCCGCCATTGATGGCCTACGTGAGCGTAGTGTGGTGATCGGCTCTTTTGGCAAGAGTTTTCACATTACGGGCTGGAAAACCGGTTTTTGTGCAGCCCCTGCCCAGCTAACAAACGAACTACGCAAAATCCATAACCTGACTATTTTTTCGGTGCATACCCCCTCTCAATTTGCATTAGCCGATTTTATGAAAAACCCGGCTCATATTGAAAATGCAGCGCCTATGTATGCAGAAAAACGCGCTTACTTTCTACACGGACTGGCTAACTCTGCATGGAAATTCTTACCTAGCCAAGGCAGCTACTTTGTCACCGCTGACTACTCGGCCATCAGTGATTTAAATGATTTTGATTTTTGCCATGAGCTCGCCAAGACCTATGGTGTCACTGCCATTCCTTATAGTGCTTTTTACCAGCAGGCTCCTTCTGATCAGCGTTTAATTCGCTTTTGCTTTGCAAAGAAAACAGAAACATTAAATGCGGCAATTGATAAATTGCTTCAGTGCAAAACCGTTTAATTTTTTGTCTTTACTTAAGGCTTATAAACTGTCACTAAAGATCAAATAAAAAAGCACGCCAAAGCGTGCTTTTTCTATCTATCGTAAAACCTATTCGTTTTCGGACTGATATTGGGTTGCTGATAACAGCTGCTCTAAATCGGCAATATTATCTACTTTCATTTTAAAGATCCACGCCTCGTAGGGTTGATCATTTAACGTTTCAGGCGCATCTGCCAATAGCTCATTAAAAGCAATCACCGTGCCTGCGACTGGTGCATAAATATCTGAAGCCGCCTTAACTGATTCTACGACCCCTGCTAGATCACCTGCTTTTAAATGCACCCCAGTGGTGAAATCCCCCACGAACACCAAATCACCTAGCTGGTCTTGAGCAAAATCGGTAATGCCTACCAAGACTTCATCACCCTGAACCAATGCCCATTCATGTGTAGACGCATAGCGTCTATCTATCGGTAATTGCATATTATTCTCCTTGCAAGGCACGACCACACGCTACGCCTGAGGCCCATGCCCATTGAAAATTATAACCACCAAGCCAGCCAGTCACATCCACTGACTCGCCAATAAAATACAAATTAGGGTGTGCTCGCGCAGCCATGGTTTTTTGATTTAAATCTCGCGTATCCACCCCGCCTCGCATCACCTCGGCTTTTTTGTAGCCTGCTGTCCCCGTGGGTACTAGAGCCCAATGATGTAGAGCCTGCCCAAGTTGACGTAGAACCTTGTCAGAAATATCAGCCATCCGCTGCTCTGCGACCCCATCGGGAATAGCCTGAGCGGCACTAATCCATTGCTCCACTAAACGCTTAGGCCAAAGCGTAGCTAAAAAATTGCCCAACTGCTGTCGATTACCCTGCTTTTGCGTAATCAGCGTCTGACTTAAGTCCATGCCTGGGGCTAAGTTAATCGTAATTGCCTCGCCCGGTTGCCAATAGCTAGAAATCTGCAAAATACCAGGCCCAGAAAGACCTCGGTGGGTAAAAAGCAAATCCTCTAGAAACGTCATTTTGCTTTTTGCTTTAGCCTGATTAGATAATTCAACCTCTGTACTCACCCCACTTAACGGCACGAAGTCTTGCCAAAAATGGCTATCAAAGGTTAAAGGCACTAAGGCTGGACGAGGCTCAATCACTTTAAGACCAAACTGTCTGGCCAAATGCAAAGCAAAGTCTGTTGCTCCAACCTGCGGTAGAGCCATACCACCGGTGGCTATCACCAACTGCTTACATGCGATTGGATCGGCATCCGTTTCAATTAGATAACCGGCAGGGGTTTGTTGCACAGACTGTACTGAGCAAGGCATACGCCATGACACATTGCCCTTTACGCACTCCTGACGCAACAATTGAATGATGGACTCACTGGAGTCATCACAAAACAATTGGCCTTTGTGTTTTTCGTGCCAAGCAATGCCATAACTTTCTACTAACTGTAAAAAGTCAGCCGGTTTATATGCCGACAGTGCCGAACGACAAAAATTGGGATTTTGTGAAATGAAATGTTGTACAGACGTACCCGTATTGGTGAAGTTACACCGCCCTCCACCTGATATACGGATTTTTTCGCCTAGTTTTTTTGCGTGGTCTATTAAGACCACGCGTAAGCCACGTTGCCCAGCCACGCTGGCTGCCATCATGCCAGCAGCGCCAGCACCTATGACAGCCACATCAAAATCAACAGCCATGAGTTAATCTTCGCGAATACAGTCTACGTAATAACGAGGATTTCCATCCGGGCCTATATCCTGAGCTAACCCATGTACATAGGTCTCAAAACCAGGGAATTGCGCATTAAATTCACGAGCAAATTGCAAATAATCCACAATCATACGATTAAAGCGCTCGCCCGGGATCAACAAAGGAATACCAGGAGGATAAGGAGTGAGCAATACCCCTGTCACACGCCCCTCTAGCTCATCAATATTGACACGCTCTACCTCTCGGTGTGCCATTTTTGCATAAGCATCAGAAGGTTTCATCGCTGGAATCATGTCACTAAGATAAACCTCTGTCGTTAAACGAGCTAAATCATACTTTTTGTAGACTTCGTGAATCTGCTGACATAAATCACGTAAACCTAAACGATCGTAAGTAGGGTGTGCTTTGCAGAAATCTGGCAAAATGCGCCAAAGTGGCTGATTACGATCGTAGTCATCTTTAAACTGTTGCAAGGCCGTTAGCAATGTGTTCCAGCGACCTTTGGTAATCCCAATCGTGAACAGAATGAAAAAGGAATACAAGCCCGTTTTTTCAACCACTACACCATGCTCAGCCAAGTACTTAGAAACTAAAGCAGCAGGAATCCCTGTTTCGGCAAACGTACCCGAAATATCTAAGCCCGGTGTAACAACCGTGGCTTTGATCGGATCAAGCATGTTGAAGCCTTCGGCTAACTCGCCAAAGCCATGCCAGCGATCATTGGACTTTAAAATCCAATCCTCACGGCTGCCAATGCCATCATTAACTAGCTTATCTGGCCCCCATACTTGAAACCACCAATCGTCTTTACCGTACTCGGAGGAAACCTTACGCATAGCACGACGGAAGTCCACCGCCTCTTTGATACTTTCCTCTACCAGCGCGGTTCCTCCTGGAGGCTCCATCATCGCCGCTGCCACATCACATGAAGCAATAATGGCGTACTGCGGAGAGGTTGATGTGTGCATCAAATACGCTTCGTTAAAGATATTGCGATCTAAAGCACGATTTTCTGCGTCTTGCACGGTAATTTGTGATGCCTGAGACAATCCCGCTAAGAGTTTATGCGTGGAATGCGTCGCATACACCATTGTATCTTTACAACGCGGACGATTCGGGCCTATGGCATGCATATCCTCGTAGAACTCATGGAAAGCGGCATGTGGCAGCCACGCTTCGTCAAAATGCAACGTATCAATGGTCTCGCCTAAGGTGGCCTTGATGTCCTCTACGTTATAAATGACACCATCATAGGTACTTTGAGTTAGGGTCAAAATACGTGGGTTTTTATTTTTCACATCACGCGCAAACGGATTAGCTTCTATTTTGCGCTGAATGCTTTCAGGCGAGAATTCCTCTAGGGGAATAGGACCAATAATACCCAAGTGGTTACGCGTAGGACGTAAAAACACAGGGATAGCACCCGTCATCGTAATCGCATGCAAAATCGATTTATGGCAGTTTCGATCCACAACCACAATATCATTATTTGCCACATTCGCATGCCAAACAATTTTATTTGAGGTAGAGGTTCCATTGGTCACAAAGAAACAGTGATCTGCGTGGAAAATACGCGCTGCATTGGTTTCTGCCTCGGCGACAGGGCCGGTATGATCCAGTAATTGACCTAATTCATCTACCGCATTACATACATCAGCACGCAACATGTTTTCACCAAAAAACTGATGAAACATTTGACCTACTGGGCTCTTTAAAAAGGCAACTCCACCCGAATGCCCCGGACAATGCCAAGAATACGAGCCATCTGAGGCGTATTTAACCAGCTCACGAAAAAAGGGAGGAGCCAAACCGTCCAAATACGAACGGGCTTCTCTCATGATGTGACGGGCTACAAACTCTGGCGTATCTTCAAACATGTGAATGAAGCCATGCAATTCACGCAAGATATCATTCGGAATATGTTGCGAAGTCCGAGTTTCACCGTATAGGTAGATAGGAATGTCTTCGTTACGAAAGCGTAGCTCACCAATAAAGGTGCGCAAGTTTTTAATCGCAGCAGCTGCGTCCTCTGGGGAGTCCTCGTCGAACTCCTCATCATCAATGGACAAAATAAAGGCGCTAGCGCGGCTTTGCTGCTGCGCAAACGAGCTAAGATCACCATAACTGGTCACACCAAGGACTTCAACGCCCTCGGCCTCAAGTGCATCAGCTAAGGCTCTAATACCCAAACCTGATGCATTTTCTGAACGAAAGTCCTCGTCAATAATGACGATAGGAAAACGAAATTTCATGCCGACTAGCTCCTAAGTGCGTGGCAAGGTGACGCCTAACTGGCCTTGATATTTACCACCGCGATCGCGATAAGACACATCACAAACCTCATCACCACCAAAGAACAACATCTGCGCGCAGCCTTCGCCAGCGTAGATTTTTGCAGGTAGTGGAGTGGTATTTGAGAACTCTAAAGTAACATGCCCTTCCCATTCGGGTTCTAAGGGTGTCACATTTACAATGATACCGCAGCGTGCATAGGTACTTTTGCCTAAGCAGACAGTTAAGACCTCGCGCGGAATCCGAAAATACTCTACTGTGCGCGCAAGCGCAAACGAGTTAGGTGGAATAATACACACATCACCCACAAAATCCACAAAAGATTTTTCATCAAAATTTTTGGGATCAACGATAGTGGAATTAATATTTGTAAAAATTTTAAATTCATTCGCACAGCGTACATCATAGCCATAGCTGCTGGTGCCATAGCTAACTATTTTCTGTCCATTGATGCTGCGCACTTGATCGGGCTCAAAGGGCTCGATCATGCCGTGTTCTTCGGCTTGGCGACGAATCCAACGATCACTTTTAATACTCATTTTTTCCTCTTTTGAGCCTAATTAAATGGGTTAATCCTGCGAGAACCAGCGGTAAACTAGGGCTAGTCCACTAACGGTGCCAAGGCTTAAATCCGCAGTCAAACGACGCGTCAACCTATAGCTGGCCCGACCTACTGTTCCCGTATCCGACAACGCCTGTCGAACACTGAGGGTAATATCAGAGGTCAATCGTTTACTGGCCTCCACAAAACGACGCTCTACGTCACTGATCTCGCTCTCTAGGCTGCTGGCTGTACTGGTGGCGGGTAAAATACTACCTGCCCCCCCTAGCTCGCCAGAACGCATAGATAGTTCATCAATGCCAAACTTACGATAGAAAGGTTCTCCATCACCTAGGAAAGAGGAGCCTACAGAGACAAGTAAGGCTAAATCGCCCCCCCCTTCGTCAGGGCCATGACCAAATAAAAGCCACGATAATTTTTCTAGCTCGGAAACCTCTGGAATAGAGACCAGATCAATTTTAGGTCTACGTGCTGTGCCACCAACTTTGACACCCGCCTGCACGCTCAACCCAGTGCGCAATGCCTGAATATCTAAAATTGGACTGGTGATATCACCTTGGAATGTAATAGTACCTCTGCGTAATTGTAAACGCTGACCATACATTTCAATAGCGCCACCGCGTGTATTTAACGCACCTAACGCCGTCAGTTGCCCATCACCCATATGAATATGCATCTGCCCAATCAGCCCTGAGTTAACCCCATAGCCAGTTAAGTAGAAACGTGGCCCTAAATCCACATCAATATCCAAGGTCATATTGATCGGGTCAGCGTCCTCTGCAGAGGGCTCTTTAACTGGGTCTGTAGAACGAATAATAACCACATCACCATCAACGGTAGGAATACCACCCAGCATATCCAGATTGAACCAACCGGCGTCTGCCGTAATTTTTCCAGTTAGGGCTATCTGAGGGAGCAATGCTTTCATTTGTAGATCACCCGTCACCATGGCATAGCGATCCGCACGCTGCAAAATAGGATAACGGTGTAATTTCACTGCGAAATCGCCTGTGCTGTCTTCTAGGTCCCAATAGCCATCCAATAAAAGACTACCGTTTTTTGCGTCATCGTCTTCTCGAATCCATGTAGCAGTACGCCACTCTTTGGGCTCGACCCGTAACTGAGCAGGGAAATACAATCGCTCTACGGTAAAACGATTATTATTTACATTTGCTTTGAGCTCACCATCTAAGAGGCGAACCCCATCATCTAGACGTGTGATTTTCAAATGATGACCTGTAATCTCGCCCTGAGTGGTAAAGCCCCCACGAGGAGTGCTTTGCACCTTTACGTTGGCAATTAACTCTCCCCCTAGCTCTAACTGGTCTTTCAGAATCAAGCTAGTCCAAGCCAGATTATCCATGTGCGCATCCAGCACGATTTCTTTTACGTCCGCGTCACGTAAGCGAATACCTGACTCTTTGCTGTAATAAATGGGGCTGGAGCCTTTAGCTTTCACATACCCCATTTTCTCTGTTTGAATAAGGGCGTCCGCTTGAATCACACTACGCCCCCCCGCCCCCGGTACAATATTAACTAGGACTTCTGCCTGATTTAAGCCTAAGGGGAAAGCGGGCTCGGCGGGAACCATGATGTCGCCGGCTAATCGTTGTAGACGAATCCTGCCCGCTAATGCGTCTTTTAACGCTACGTCCCAATCGAGTTTAAGCGCCAAATCATCCAGTGCGGTTAACCGCTCACGCTTATCCACCACTCCACCACGCTTTTCTTGATCATTATTCAAGCCTAAGCGCTTCATCAAATCATCTACCCGTTTTGCTGATATATTGAGGGTATCCGTTTGTCCTTGTGTACTAAAGCCAGCCTCATCCACATGCGTTTTTGTATGGTGTAATTTCAACCAAGGCACGTTATCTATGAGCGCTTGAATAGAAAAAGCGCCCACATCCAAAGCAAATGTTTGCTCAGCAGAAGGCATCAGAACATCCACCTTAAAAGCCTGAGCAATATCAGCGCCTAAACCAGCATGCTCCGCATGCATTTTTTGGATCTGGCCTCTCCAGCTAGGGCTTGGGCTAGCAAGATCCAACACACCTTGTACGCCTAACTGTGCCGTTAGCGGCCCATTACCGACTTTAACCGACGGGTCAGCCCCTTTTAAAACATGATCTATCTTTGCTGTTAACTGATGCTCAAAAATACTGCCTTTTAACTCTGCATCGAGTTTAGTCGCACCAATCTCATCTAGGCCTGACCAAAGTTGCTTAATGGCTGGCGCATTAACCATTACCTTTAGTAGATCATTCGTCAGACCAAAGGCCCCCTTTGCCTGTACATGATTACCGCCTACTCGCAAGTCAATATCACTATTTTTAACGGTATAAGCCTGCCATAGCTCTGTTCCAGTAAACGCATCTAGCCTCGCTATCTCTGCAATTAACTGACCTTGGAGGGGCTGCCCATTCCATCGACTCGTATCAGCAATATGGATATTCACATCGGCCTGATCTAGCTGAGAGGCGGACTGACTAAGACGAGCAGAATAATCGCCAGACAGTGTTATTTTGGCAGGTAGCTCTACACCCTCTAGCCACGCTCCCACATCAAACTCATGGGCCTGAATCGACCCAGCTAGCCGATCTAAAGAGGGGTCATCTGCATCGCGTTGCCAATCTAACTTAGCATCCACTCCCGAGCCATCAGGCAAAGCCACCTTAACGACGGTATCTCGCACAGGAAAGGATTGAGTCAACTGCAAGCTAGACCTTGCATCTACGTCTAAACCCTGTCCGGCCGCTGTTAAAGTAACGACCGCTTGCTCTAAGGAGCCTTGCCACTTGGCATTTGCATTAATCGCACATAAGGGAGCCTCAGGGTCGCGTAGCTCAACCCCTGCAGATGGTCTAAGGTGATCGGGCAAATAGTGATCTAAACAAATCTGACTACTGGCCTGATCACTAAACGCACGGGCCTGTAGCTGCACAGAACTGGTCCAAGGTTCGGCCAGCTCAGTGAGGGTGGCGGCCCCATCTGCCTCTAGCCAAATGTCCTCGTAACCGACTCGTACCGTAGTTAACTCAATACGGGCGCCATCATTCGTCAATACCCCCTCTGCCTCAAGCCCTAATTGGCTCAAATCCACAGGCAATGACTCTCCGTGCTGAGAGAAAGCAAACTGATTTAAAGCCAAGCGGTCAACTTTCACAGAGACGGGCAATTGGGGCATAGAGAAAGGCGCTGCATCGGGGTCTTCTGGTTTGGGCCCCCCATCCATCCAAACGGCAACCCGTTGAGCCGATAGGTCTTTGATGTTAAGTTCTCGGCTATGCCAGAGTTCAGGCCAATCCACCTCTAGGTGCGCACCCTCGATCTCTACTCGTAAGTCATCAGGTAACTGTAGCTGTAACTCGTCAAAGCTCAGACCATGCCAAAGACTGCCTGTTACCCCTCGGCTCTGCCCCTCAAACTGCACCGCTGCGGTGTTCATTGCCCACCGAGTGCCTGTGGGGGTCGCAATAAGCCAATAAATAAATCCAGTAATCACCAATAACACGGTGGCAATAATTGGAATACCCCAAAATAAAAGCTGGCGGAAAACTCGACGTAGACGCATTAAAAAGCAATCCCTAAAGAGAAGTGCAGACGCACATCCCGCGTTTTTTGACCATATGCCACATCAACATAAAATGGCCCTGCTGGTGTGCGCACGGCAGCACCCACACCGTATCCCCAATGAGGGCTTAAGTCTTTAAAGGATTCTCCTGCATCCCCCACATCAACAAAAACACTCATCCCGTAGGTGGGATTAAAGAAATACTGGTATTCAGCACTTAATACTGCCATAACGGGCGCACCCACAGTGGCAGATCCGCGCTCTCGGCCCAGGCTGTAATATTTATAACCACGCACTGAGCGTGCGCCCCCTGTCCGATAACCAAACCCCATCGGGATTCGATCCGTACTGGGCCAAACTTTACCCACCTCGCCTCGCAACATAAAAACATCGTTTTTACCAATAGGTATCCATTGCTGGGCTCGCATACCAGTACGATATAAGGTTTTTTTACCACCGCCGAGTGGATAGTTCACCCCTACATCTACGTCAAATAAATTACCTTCGCGTGGGTCATACTTGTCATCGACGTTACGGCGCAACACCTGCCATGTCGCCTCTAGGGAAGTCCCTCTCTGGGCTTTTGGCTCGCCACTCACACGGCTTTCATCCCAGACCCCCATTAAACTCCACGTTGTCTCGTAATCCGCTCTGGTGTTGGTATTAAATTCATATTGGCTTTTTATACCTGCTGCGGCACGAGTTTGTTTTAGGCCTTCGATATCCTCATGCTCATAAAGCACACCTACGCTATTTTTAAATCCTTTGTAGGTAGGAGGAAAGTGCACATCTGAGAAAAAACGTTGTCGATTTTTATCCACACCTAATCCCGTCTCCGTCCATACTGGTTGACCGAAAACGATATTTTGCCTATAGAACGCCTCTAATCGAGGCCCATGATCACTGTCTACCCCTAGTGATCCGGTAAAGCGACGGGCTGGCGCCTCTGTCACACGAACTAACACAGGCAATACGACCTCGCCATCCTCATTAGATCGCTCTGTGGAGGTATCCTCTAGCGTCACAAAAGCACCACGAAAAAACGTCGTGGACTGCAATGCTTGCTGCCACTCGTCTAGCTTTTCCTGATCGTAAGAATCACCCGGCTCATATTTAACATAGCGACGCACAAGCTTTTCAGGAACACGCTTTAAGCCAGCCGTATGTAAGTCGCCCATTTGAACTCTAGGGCCACTGCGCACAGCAAGGTCTAAATCAGCTGTATTCAAATCCGCCACTACAGTGGCTTTAGTATGGGTATACCTTGCATAGTAAAAATCCTTGGATTTCACACTTTGCAATAAATCGGCCTTAGCATTTGACCAGTCATGATTTAAAAACAGATCCCCCTCGTTGAGCGTCCAGTTTTTACGTATGCCCTCAACGCGAACCGTAAACTGGGGATCTGTGATTTGACCTGTGAAATCAATATTGACCCGTTTTACACGCGTGCGCTCTCCGGGTTCAATCAAAATATCCCACGTCTCCCCCTCAAAGTCCTCACCGACCTCTAGGGTGACAACAGGGTCATAGTACCCTTGGGTTTGTAAGGCGGAAACGGTGGCTTCGTGTGCTCTGCGCCTTAACCGAGATATCTCATCTAAATCCTGATCTTCGGCTAAGCGCGTAATCGCATTCACCGCCCCATAAATCGCTTTTAACGACTCAGGCCCAACACCACCCGGATCAATCACGACTTCGGGTGCAGAAATATCAGAAGGGGCATGCTCAGCCCAAACAGCTAAGGGCAAAAACGTTATAGCAGCAATGAGAGCGCGCACACGCATGCAAAACACCTATTTCTATTAATTACAAAGGACGTGGCACGACCTGTGGACGCTGCCAAGAGGCATCAACAGGCAAACCAGCTACACGAGCAGCAACCTTAGTTGCAATCTCGTGGTAGAGATGTGCCTCGGGACTATCTGGCGCAGAAACAACGGTAGGACGGCCTGAGTCCGTTTGTTCACGAATAGACATCGCTAAAGGCAAGGCCCCTAACCAAGGCACACTATATTGTTCAGCCATCTCGCGGCCGCCATGCTGACCAAAAATAGCCTCTGCATGACCACAATTCGTACAAATATGCATCGACATGTTTTCAACCACGCCTAGAACAGGCACGTTAACCTGTTGGAACATTTTTAGCCCTTTACGAGCATCAGCTAATGCCATGTCTTGAGGTGTGGTGACAATAACAGCACCTACTAGCGGAATTTTTTGCGCCATCGTTAACGCAATATCACCTGTTCCCGGTGGCATATCTATGATCAAATAATCTAAATCGTTCCAAGCCGTTTGCGTTACCAGCTGCGTTAAGGCTTGTGTTGCCATCGGGCCACGCCAAATAGCTGGCGCATCATCCTGCATTAAAAAGCCCAATGAATTTGTTTGAATTCCATGAGCCTCTAGGGGTTTCATGGACTTACCATCAATAGAGCGTGGACGCTCTTGTGTACCCAACATAATAGGCGCACTCGGGCCGTAAATATCTGCGTCTAATAGGCCAACCTTAGCACCTTGTTGTGCCAAGGCTAAAGCCAAGTTCACAGAAGTTGTACTTTTACCTACTCCCCCTTTACCTGAAGCCACTGCAATAATATTGCGTACGTTTGGAATTGGGCGCAAACTTTCTTGGACAGCATGGGTCTGAACACGTGCGTACACCACGAGTTTGTTAAGCTGAACCCCTAAGGCATCCATTTGCTCTTGAATTCGTTGCTTTAAGACCCCATCTGGATCATAAAGGGGATAAGACAGTGTTAAGCTTAATGTAAGCTCTGTGCCTTGCAGCTGTAATGTGCATGTCTCAGCAGATACCTCAAGTTTTTTATGGGTATTTGGATCAATTACATTCGCTAAAGCAGCTAAAACCTGCTCGTTATTTACACTCATTGGTAAAAAAGCCCTAAAAAATGACTAACACGCTATCAAGCATAGCGGATTAGAGGAATTAATTTCTTCAAAAAGTGTCATACACTCATATGAATACATTTAACCAGATTTTACGCTCGATCCTATTCTTTGTACTGACTCTTGTAGGGATGTTGATGGCAGTGGTGTTTATGGTGTCTACCGCCATCGCTGTTGCTATTTTATACATCGTTGCACGTATCAGTGGTCGCCCATTTGCGATCAAATCCTACTGGGATCAGCGCAAACGCAGTCGTAACCGTCCTCATTTCACACCCAAGGACACAACGACTACAACCGCTACACACCGTAATACACAAAATGTGACCGATATCGAAATGCGCGAGATCCCGTAAAACACTAACGATTTCACGCTGCATCTGCTATGCTTGCCTTGCTAATTAAGGCTACGCTTTACGTATAGCCGCTGCATAACAGTCACATTTATTTACCATTTTGTTTATTGGCTCGCCTAGTGCGGGCTATTGCCCTTTATAGGTTTTAGATTTATGTCGCGCACGATATTCGTTACTACCGCACTCCCTTATGCCAACGGCTCCTTCCACATCGGACACATTATGGAATACATACAAGCCGATATCTGGGTGCGCTCGATGCGAATGTCCGGTCACACCGTTCATTTTGTTGGGGCGGATGATGTGCACGGTGCGCCCATCATGCTAAAAGCGCAAAACGAGGGCATTACTCCCGATGAGTTGGTCGCTCGCGTTGCGGCCGAACGTCCTCAATATTTAAATGGCTTTCACATTGCCTTTGATCACTGGCATCGTACTAACTCACCAGAAAACGTAGAGCTCTCACAATCCATTTACAAAAAACTCAAAGCCGCCGGCTTTATTGAGTCTCGCGTCATTGAGCAATTCTATGATCCGATTAAAGGGATGTTCTTACCCGATCGCTACATTAAAGGCGAATGTCCTTCTTGTGGCGCTAAAGAGCAATATGGTGATAGCTGTGAGGCCTGTAGCTCTGTCTACTCGCCTACTGATCTGATCAACCCTTACTCTACGCTCAGTAACGCTCGTCCAGAGCTACGCAGTTCGGAACACTTCTTCTTTAAGCTCTCTGACCCACGTTGCGTAGAGTTCCTCCAAGACTGGACCACAGGCACCGATCCTAATGGTCGCCCACGTCTGCAGTCCGAAGTACTCGGTAAAACACGCGAATGGCTCAGTAACGACGAAGGCGAAGCCGCGCTATCGGATTGGGATATTTCCCGTGACGAACCGTATTTTGGTATTCCTATCCCTGATGCACCAGGCAAATACTTTTACGTCTGGCTGGATGCACCGGTGGGTTACTTGGCCTCGCTCAAGTCCTACTGTAAAAAAGAAGGTTTGGATTTTGACGCCATCGTAGACCCCGAAGGCGATACCGAGCAGGTTCACTTCATTGGCAAAGACATTGTCTACTTCCACGCCCTGTTCTGGCCCGCCATGCTGAAATTCTCCGGTCGTAAAACACCGGACTCATTGCGTGTGCACGGTTTTATCACCCTCAGCGGTGAAAAAATGTCCAAGAGCCGTGGTACCGGAATTTCCCCCTTACGCTACTTAGAACTGGGCATGGACGCCGAATGGATGCGCTACTACATTGCGGCAAAACTGAACTCGCATGTAGAGGACGTGGACTTTAACCCAGACGACTTCGTAGCACGTGTGAATAGCGACCTTGTGGGTAAATACGTCAACATCGCTAGCCGTGCCGCCAACTTTATTGGTAAATTCTTTGATGGCCAGTTAGCCTATGTAGGTGATACCACCGCCATGCAGACTGAGTTTGCAGAGTTAGCTAAAAATACCAGCCTACTACTTGAAACCGGCGAGTACGGTCGTGCCGTGCGTCAAATCATGGCCCAGGCTGACAAAATCAACCAAGCCTTCGATAGCGCCCAACCTTGGATTCTAGCCAAAGGCATTGCAGAGGCCTCTGATGAGACCAAAGCACAACTACAAGACATCTGTTCGCGTGCTCTGGCCGGCTTTAAGGCTTTGTCCGTCTTGCTTAACCCCATCGTCCCAACCCTCACCCATCGTGTGGCCACAGAGCTCTTTGGCTTAGACCGTAGCTTTGTGTGGGCTGACGCGGCAGAGCTCCCCACCACCATTGCTCGCTTCAAACACCTACTACAGCGTGTAGACAGCAAACAAATGGACGAGCTGCTTGAGCCTCCCGTCGAGGAAATAGAAACCCCCACTCCCGGTGGCGAAGCCATAGCTGATACGATAGACGTCAAAGACTTTGCTAAAATCGACCTGCGTATAGCTAAAATTGTCGAATGTACCGAGGTCGAAGGCTCCGATAAACTATTGCGTCTGATGCTCGATGTAGACGAAGGTCGCTTGCGCCAAGTCTTTTCTGGCATCAAATCTGTCTACAAACCTGAAGACCTAGTCGGTAAGCTCACCGTCTTAGTTGCCAACTTGGCGCCGCGTAAAATGCGTTTTGGTGTCTCAGAAGGTATGGTCTTAGCGGCCAGTCACGCTAATGAAAAAGACAACCCTGGTCTCTACATTTTAGAGCCGCACAGCGGTGCCACCCCAGGCATGAGAATCAGCTAATACCGATTCTCATTCAAGGCACTAATTACGATTAGTGCCTTTTCTTTTAACTGTGGTTTTACCTCTTTTTTATTTTTAATTGTTCAGATAGCCCCATGGAAAAAATTCGTATCCAAGATACTGAGCGTACTATCGCTGCTTCTCGCTCCACCATGGTCAGCGTCGTCGTCAACCTCGTGTTGTCATTGCTGCAATTATTTATTGGTATTTTTGCAAAATCACAGGCCTTAGTCGCTGACGCCATTCACTCACTTTCCGACTTAATCTCTGATGGCATAGTCTTGTTGGCAAACAAACACAGTGCCAAAGAGCCCGATGCCGACCACCCCTATGGGCATCGACGTTTTGAAACGGCCGCCACCTTGGCCGTAGGAGTGATTTTGCTCTTAGTGGGTACGGGTATGTTATGGAGCAGTTTCAGAAAGCTGCAAAATCCAGACCTCATAGAAACGGTACATCTGATCGCCTTACCCGTAGCGGTGTTGGCGCTGATTTCCAAAGAACTGCTTTTCCGTTATTTGCTCGGAGTGGCCAAGCGTGTACGCTCCACCATGCTCGCCGCCAATGCGTGGCATGCTCGCTCTGACGCCGCCTCATCCTTGGTGGTCGCGGTTGCCATTGTGGCCAACGTGATGGGTCTGCCTATCGCTGATCCGCTGGCAGCGCTGATAGTGGGCTCTATGGTGTTTAGAACTGGCTGGCGCTTTGCCATCGGTGCATTTAATGACCTGATGGATCAAGCCGTCGATGACGAAACCGAAGCCAAAATCAAAAAGCTAATTTTAGAAACCCCAGGCGTGCACGGTTTACACGACCTAAAAACACGTAAATTAGGCGATATGATTTGGGTAGAGGTGGACTTAGAGATGGATGGCATGCTGACTATCCACGAAGGACACGACATTGCTGAATCGGCCCGTAAGCGGGTCATGGATGCACTGCCTGTATTAGATATGATGACGCACTTTGATCCTGTGCAGATGTATAGAGAGGAAAAAGTGGCGTAGCAGCCTAAATGGAGCGGGTGAAGGGAATCGAACCCTCGTATGCAGCTTGGGAAGCTGCCGTTCTACCATTGAACTACACCCGCATTTAGACAGATGCCTGTTAAAATAGGCAATTATTACTCTCTAAGCTAACTATTATAGCGCAAAGCCCTTTGATTGCATCATGAATTCTGAAAATAATCCAAAAGACTTCGGTCACATTAAAAGTTTTGTGTCGCATCGTGCCCACATGACCCCTAGCCAAAAAGATGCGTTTGACCGCCTGATGCCTGTTTGGGGCATTCAGTACAAACCACAAATCTTAGATTTACAGGCGACTTACCAACGCTCTGCGCCTACGATTTTAGAAATCGGCTTTGGCATGGGTGAGACCACCTTAAAAATTGCACAAGCACGACCTGATGATAATTTTCTAGGGGTAGAGGTTTTCCCGTCTGGGGTAGGTGCGCTCTTAAAACGCATCGAAGACAACAAGGTAGAAAATATCCATATCATTCAACATGATGCCGTAGAAGTCGTCCGAGACATGATTTTGCCTGCTACTTTAGCGGGTGTGCATATTTACTTCCCAGACCCGTGGCCTAAAAAACGTCATCATAAGCGTCGCTTAATTCAACCGCCTTTTATTCAGCTTCTGGCCTCTCGTTTAGCGCCAGGCGCTTATATACACTGTGCAACAGACTGGGAAAACTACGCAGAACAAATGCTAGAGGTTTTATCTGGCTGCGATCTACTACGTAATCAATACGACCAATTTGCTCCACGCCCAGACTATCGTCCCCAAACTAAATTCGAGACACGTGGTTTAAACTTAGGTCATGGCGTGTGGGATTTACTCTTTAGTCGTAATGACCAACCCAATCCAGAAAAACTATTATTGGAGAGATAAGTGAAAATCGTTCTAAATGGTGAGCAACGTGATTGCCAAGCACAAACCGTCTTTGACCTCATCACCGAGCTAGGCTATGTGGGAAAACGTATTGCTGTAGAGCTCAATGGGGAGATTGTTCCTAAGAGCCAACATGAATCCACACCACTAAATCAAGACGACCAACTTGAAATTGTCGTTGCCGTGGGTGGTGGCTAACCGCTATTCCTAACAATAACTAACAATATATCTACTACAAAGTAAGCCTAGCTCTGCATAATGTAGTTATTAGTCTTCTCTTGCTTTACTTAAGAGTTCTATTCATAAAAGGGAGTCCCTTATGAGCGTTTTTAGTTTCTTAAAAAATGTTGGTGCCAAAATTATGGGTAGCAGCGACACTACCGCTGCCACCTCTGACGAGCTAAAGAAAGAATTAGCCAAACACAATCTGGATGCAGAGGGCATCGAAGTCAGTGTAGAGGGCGATAAGGTCACCGTTACTGGCCCAGCAGCCTCTACAGAACAAGCTGAAAAAATCATTTTAGCTTTAGGTAACACCATGGGTGTATCCGCCGTAGAAAATAAACTTGATGTTGCTCAGCCCGCCACTGAGGCACGTATGTATACCGTTAAATCAGGTGATACGCTCTGGAAAATCGCTGAAGAAATGTACGGCAAAAGCAATGGTGCTAAATACAACGTCATTTTTGAAGCCAACACCCCCATGTTGAGTCATCCAGATAAAATTTACCCCGGTCAGGTATTACGTATTCCTGAACTTGGTTAAAACCAATCTTAAAAAAAGCCAGTTGATTCAACTGGCTTTTTTGATGCACAGCCATCTATATATTAACGACGGCGCTTGCCCTTACCTTTACCTTTGCCACCGCGCGCGCCACCACCACCTAGCAAGCCGCCTAAGCCGCCCATCATGCCACCCAGGCCTCCTCCGCCACCCATTCCACCAGCAAGCCCCCCTAGGCCGCCCATGCCACCCATCGCACGCATCATTTTCGCCATGCCACCACCTTTCATTTTTTTCATCACGCCTTGCATTTGATCAAACTGCTTGAGCAACTGATTGACTTCTTGGATGGGCACACCAGAGCCAATAGCAATACGACGTTTACGAGACGCCTTTATTAACTCGGGCTTAGCGCGTTCTGCTGGTGTCATGGCATTGATAATACCCTCGGTGCGACGCAGCTGCTTATCTGCCTCGCCCCCCTGCAGCTGCTCGGCAGCAGAAGCAAACTGAGCAGGTAGTTTTTTCAGCAATGAGCCCATATCGCCCATTTTTTTAACTTGCTGTAGCTGATCTTTAAAATCATTCAAATCAAAACGATCGCCCGATTTGATTTTCTCAGCCATTTTCTCGGCTTCAGCAATATCAATATTACGTTGAGCCTGCTCAACCAAACTAACAATATCACCCATGCCTAAAATACGCTGAGCCATACGCTCTGGGTGGAAAGGCTCTAGGCCATCCAGTTTTTCGGACACCCCTACAAATTTAAGTGGACGCCCTGTAATATGGCGTACTGATAAGGCCGCACCCCCACGTGCATCCCCGTCTAACTTTGTCAGTACCACACCCGTTAACGGTAAGGCATCCGCAAAAGCCTTCGCCACATTGACTGCGTCTTGACCCTGCATCGCATCCACAACAAACAAGGTCTCTACAGGGGTAATGGTATCGTAGAGCAGACGAATCTCTTTCATCATGGCTTCGTCAATACCAAGGCGACCGGCCGTATCCAGAATCAATACATCATAATGATGGCGACGCGCATGATCGACGGCTCGGGTCGCGATATCTTGGGGTTTTTCTGTGGGGCTAGATGGTAAAAAGTCCACGCCAACCTGAGCCGCAACTGTCTCTAATTGGTCAATCGCAGCAGGACGGTACACGTCCGCACTGACGACTAAGACTTTCTTTTTCCCTGTTTTACGGTCATTATGGGTATGACCCCCTTCGGCAAGCCATTTAGCGAGCTTACCGGTCGTTGTTGTTTTACCCGCGCCTTGTAAACCAGCCATTAAAATCACAGCCGGTGGTTGCATGGCTAATGAGAGCTCTGAGGCCTGTTCGCCTAAATCAGCCCCCATTAGCTGGGTAAGCTCTTGGTGAACAATACCCACAAGGGCTTGCCCTGGATTTAAAGAGTCAGCAACATCATGACCTAATGCTTGCTCTTTGACCTTTGCGATAAACTCACGCACTACGGGCAAGGCCACGTCGGCCTCAAGCAATGCCATGCGCACTTCGCGCAACATCTCTTGGGTGTTGGACTCAGTCAGTCTAGCTTGGCCACGCATTGTTTTTACAACACGCGACATACGCTGGGTAAGATTTTCAAACATAAGGCTGGTTTCGCTTAAACTATAGAATAGAGGAGACAGATTAAATATGGTTTACTATGGCATCGTGCCTGAAAACCCTTACCTACCCTGTCGATAAATATGTCTGCAAGTATAGTATTTCATGGATTGGCGGCCATTGCCTATGGCATCTTGGCCCTTTCGTTGTGGTTGCCCATACAAAAATACCAACGCTCTCCACACTTAGACCGTACCTTTAGAGTTGGGCTACTAGCTGCTCTAATCATTCATGGTACTGGTTTGTTATTGGCCATTATATTGCCACAAGGCTTGCATATTGGTTGGGCTTTGGCCCTATCTGCCGGACTTTGGCTCGGTATGGTGGTCTTTTGGTTCGAGAGCCTATATCTACGGTTAGATAGTTTATTGCTTATATTACTACCTACCGCCGCTCTAGTCAGCCTGATTACAGCCCTTTTCCCCGAGGGGATCATCGTACACCATGCTAATAACGACTGGCTGCGCGTGCATTTGCTCATTGCACTTGCGGCTTATGGCTTATCTGGTGTCGCCGCCATGCATGCTATTTTAATCACAGTACTAGATCGCCAGTTACACCGCCCTGTCCAAGCCATAGGACAACAGAACTCATGGTACAGAGCCTTAGACAGCATGCCCCCGTTAATGGTGCAAGAAACCCTACTATTTAGACTCATTCGTTTTGCTTTTATTGTACTAACACTAACGGTGTTAACTGGCATAGCTGTATCATTACGAGTCGATAATCAGTTAGTTCCTCTTGATCATAAAACCCTGTTTACCTTGTTATCTTGGCTTACTTTCGGTGCTTTATTAATTGGACGCCGTCTACGTGGTTGGCGTGGGCGTACAGCATTAAAATGGACCTTAGCGGGTTTTTGCTTATTATTGCTGGCATATACTGGCAGTCGTTTTGTTTTAGATGTTATTTTACAGCGAGGTCCCTTTGGCTAAATTGTTGTTATGGGTGGTTGTGATTATCGCCGCCCTCCTTGTTACACGCATGCTTACCCATAAAAAAGCTCAATCTGTTCGCCCCAGAGCCCCCAAGGCAGCAGCTCCTAAAGGTGCAGAACAAATGGTGCGCTGCGCTCACTGTGGTATTTACTTGCCTCGCTCTGAGGCCCTCATGAGTAACGACCATACTTGGTGCAGCTTAGATCATGCCAAATTAGGTCCTCGTCACTGATGTTATTTTTAGACAGGCATGGTTGGCTGCACCCCAATTCAATGGTGCAGCTAGCCCCGTCACCCAACCACAATACCCGCCCGCACGGTACTCAGCCCTATTTGCTGGTCATTCATAATATTAGCTTGCCCCCCAATCAATTTGAGGGCGATGCGGTGGTGCAGTTCTTTCAAAACCAATTGGATTTTGATAGTCATCCTTGGTTTAATCAAATTAGAGACCTAAAAGTATCAGCCCATTTCTTTATTCGTAGAGATGGTGTCATTGTGCAGTTTGTCTCTACGTACGACCGCGCCTGGCATGCAGGGATTTCCACCTTTAATGGCCGAGATAACTGCAACGATTTTTCGATTGGTATTGAGCTTGAGGGTGCAGATGTCATCCCCTATACCGAAACACAATACCAACGCCTCAGTCAGCTCACGGATCGCTTAAGCCAGCGTCATCCTATTCGTGCTGTACAAGGTCATGAGCACATCGCCCCGGTACGGAAAACCGACCCAGGACCGGCTTTTGATTGGCAGCATTACGCCACACAAACTAGACTACCATTACGTTTATTCCCATTAGCTTAACGACTCGATGACCACAAACAGTCTGGCTGTATTTGATCTAGCCGAGCACAACCAGCCAAGGCCATTGTCACCTCAAATTCAGTGCGTAGCATATGCAATACATGGGCCACCCCTGCTGGGCCTGCCGCGGCTAAGCCATAGATATAAGGCCGCCCTATCAATACCGCACTGGCTCCCAAGGCTAAAGCGATGAACACATCGCTGCCTCGTCGAATCCCCCCATCTAATAAAATAGGAATCCGTTTATTCACGGTTTTAGCAATGACGGACAACACCTGAAAAGGGGTTGGTGCCACATCTAAGACCCGCGCTCCGTGATTTGATACCACAATACCTGCCGCACCATAGGCAATGGCTTTTTCTGCATCCTCAGGGTGCAAAATACCTTTAATTATGACGGGTAAAGGGCAATCATGAATAAACTGCTGAATCTGGGGCCACGTCGGTGCTTTGCTCAAAAAGCCACTACCAAATAAAGGGCTCTGTCCCGCCTGAGCCACAGGCTCAGCAGGTCGATTAACATCTCGTAATAAAACTGCATCCACCCCTGCTGGCAATCTAAACTGAGCACGTTGTTCGCGATTACGGATTCCGCTCACAGGTGCATCTACCGTTAAAACAATGGCTTCTATCCCTACCTGCACCGCAAGATCTAGCAAACGCTGACTGGCAGCCTTATCTGTTTGCCAATACCACTGCAACCAGCGCGGCCCTGCCGCCTGCGCCGCCAAGGTTGTTAAGTCAACCGAAGACTGCATGCTAACCACAAAAGGCGTTTGCATTGCAGCAGCTGCTAACGCCGTTGCCTGCTCTCCGGCGGGATGTGCCAGTCTCTGATAGGCCACAGGCGCTAAAAAAATGGGAAAAGCATAGTCCTGCCCAAACAGCGTTAGCTGTGTATGAGCACCAGAAAAATCACGTAAAACTCGGGGCCAAATTTGATAGAAATGAGGGGCTTGTTCATTTTGGGCAAGCAAACGCTCATCGGCAGCGCCACCTGTAAAATAAGCCCATGCCTGCTCTGACATACGAGCTTGGGCATAAGGTAAATAATCATTAACAGCGACAATATCTGCCGGTATCTGAGACAACGGAGGTAATGGTTCTCTCATTAGATTTCAGCCCATTCACGTAATAAATTATGGTAAACACCGCTTAAGCGTGCTAATTGAGGGTCGGTACTGTCTTGAGCCGCAATCGCTTGGATACTTTGATCTAATTCCCACAGCATACTTCGTTTATGGGCTTGGCGTACCATACTCTGTGACCAGAAAAACGAGGCTAGACGTGTGCCTTTAGTCACAGGATTTACCCGATGTAGGCTTGTGCCAGGATACACCACCATATCACCCGCATTTAACTTAATACTCTGTGATCCATACGTATCCTCAATCACTAGCTCCCCTCCTTCATACTCAGCAGGATCACTAAAAAAAAGCGTGGATGACACATCTGTACGCAACCGATGCTCTGTACCTATAATCGGGAAAATAGCGTTATCAATATGATTACCATAGGAGCCTCCCCCTTGGTAACAGTTAAATCGAGGTGGCAGTATTTTAGCTGGTAATGCCGCGGCGACAAAAGTGGGGTTGTTTTGCAAAATGTGCAATAAAAAATCACCTATTTGTCTGGCTTCAATGCAATCCACGGGTAACTGCAAATTGGCTTTTACATGCTGCGCCAAATAACCCGCCGTTTTTTTTCCATTTTCCCATTGCGCATTAAATAATGCCTCGCGGCACTCTTGCACCTGCTCGGCATTGAGTACTTGTGGAATGATGATCAGCATGGGGACTCCTAAAATCAATCACTTTTCTATTTAAGACCATCATAAATGCAAACCGCCCCCGAAGGGGCGGCGACTCGGCTGCATCAGCTCAAGATTTACTCAAAGCGGTAGGTCGCATTTAACATATAAGAACGACCTGGACCTACGTTAGCAAAAACACCAACGTGAGAGGCATCATAAACACGCGTATTACCAATGTTATTGACGTTTAACTGTAAATCAAACTGTTTGTTTACGTCAAAGCGTACCATCGCATCATAAACGGTATGGGAAGGCAGTTTTAACTTATTCGCATCATCCACATAGCGCTGACCTACATACGTCACGCCACCGCCTACCGTCCACTGAGGATGTACTTTATAGGTGGTCCATAAAGAGGCACTGTTTTTAGCAATAAATTTAATTTGATTGCCATCAAAAACATTCGAACCATTACGATAGTTTTTTACCTTAGGATCTAAGTACGTATAACCGGCCCACACATCCCATTTAGGTGTAATAGCCCCAGTTGCGCTTAGTTCTAAGCCACGTACACGGTTACTACCTGCCAACGACACATCTCCGGTTAAGGGATCAGTAGAACGTGCATCTGTTTTATCTGTTTGGAACACAGCAGCAGCTAAGGACAGCTTATCTTCCATCAGATCCCATTTAGTGCCCAATTCCCATGAGCGACTTTTCTCGGGTTTTAGGTCATGAATTTTAGCACCGCCCGCTGGGCCATCAGCACCACCGGCTTGACCAAAGTTTTCGCCTGCAGGGTTAGACGAGGTGCCATAGGAAACATACACAGAGCCATTCGGAGCCGGTTTAAATACCACGCCTGCCTGATAGTTCCATAATCCATCACTGCGAGCATCACCTGATTTAGCATCAGCGACTTTAAACTTATCGTAGCGCACGCCCGCATTGACTGACCACTGCTCGTTAATTTCCATGGTGTCAAAGAAATAAGCAGACTGTGTTTTGATATCCCCGTCCTTAATTTTTGGGCCGTAAGCAATCACACTGTTATACGTTCGATTTGCATTCGGTGACCAGAAAGAATCAGTATCCGGGCCTGGACCTCCTGTCATAGCCTTAGAGGAAATCTCCTCTTTGCTGAACTCCAAGCCTGTAGCAAAACTATGCGTTAACGAGCCCGTCGTAAATGTGCCAAATAGATCTGTTTGGTTAATCAACGATTCACTCTTACGCCAACGCATACGATCAGCACGAGTAAACTGCAATCCGGCATCCTCTGCCGCGCAAGAGCCACCTGCTCCCGCCTTACAATTATCAAAGGAAGGGCGGGTAAATAAATAGTGATTTAAGCTAGTGCTGTACCGCGTTGTATTACGTAATGTCAATTGACTCGTAATGTCATGCTCTAGCTGGGCAGTTGCCGTATCAAATTTGTTTTCACGGAAATCCACATCGGTGCGCCCATAATAGTTTTCTCTATCTACTTTAATAGGGCTAACTCGATCAGGATTAGAGGCATTCACAAAAGGAATACCCATATCTGGGGTGTCATTGTTCTCAATATGCGAATAGCTCAAGATCACGCGTGTAGGAGTACCTAGACCAAACGCTACCGAAGGAGCAACCCCCCAGCGATTCATTTTCACATAATCACGCCCAGGCATATCACCGCCCATGCGCATCATATTTAAACGAACTGCACCTGTTTCTGAAAACACATAATTACCATCTACGGTTAAACGATGCTGCCCCCCATTTCCAATCCCTGCAGAACCTTCAGCAAAGTTCGTTAGACTAGGACTTTTAGTGACAAGGTTGATACTACCACCGGTACCACCACGTCCTGTATAGGCGGAGCTAGGCCCTTTAATCACCTCTACAGACTCAAGGTTAAAGGTCTCATGTGACCCACGCGCATAGTCACGTAAGCCATCAATAAATATATCTGTACTGGCTTCATAACCCCGAATAAAAGGACGATCACCCGTGGGGGTTCCCCCCTCACCCGAACCCAACGTAATACCTGGAGTCGTACGCAATACATCCTGTAGAGAGGTTGCGCCACGGTCTTTAATCACTTCCTCTGGGATAACATTAATTGTGCGGGGCGTATCCAATAAGGGGGCCGTCATTTTAGGTGAGTTCACCTCATGAGCTTGATAGCCGTCTATGGCAGAGCCCTCTACTGAAATAGTTTGCAGCTGAGGCACCACGCTGGTATCCGCTGTTTGCGCAAAGGCTGGCACGGTTAAGGCGCTACAAATGGCCGAATACAACATTTTTTGGCTAAATGACTTGACCGGCAGGCGGTTACTAGACATCGGGCTTCTCCTAGAGGATTAAATAAGACAAATTGTTAGATGTAAAAGATTGTCAAATGATAATCATTATCATTAGCAAACGCAAATCCAATTCGATTTAGATCCATCCTGTAGCCGCCACGCAACAAAAAAGGCGATGCATGATGCATCGCCTTAGACTCTACGTAATTAACTTGCTTTTATTTTTGCAATAGCAATCGATTCATGCGCTGAACAAAAGCAGCGGGTTCATCAAGAGCCGCCCCTTCGGCTAACATCGCCTGATCTAACAACAACGCAGCCCAGTCGCCAAAGTCAGCGTCACCTGCCTGACTGATACGTGAAACCAAAGAGTGCTCTGGATTAATTTCCAAAATCGGCTTCACATCGGGAGCTGGTTGGCCTGCAGCCTGTAGCATACGGAGCAAATGAGGGCTCATTTCATTTTCATCGACCACTACACATGCAGGCGAGTCCACCAATCGGCTTGTAACACGAACCTCTTTGACCTTTTCGCCCAATGTGGTTTGCAAGCGTTCGACTAGCGGTTTGAATTCCTCGGCAACCTTTTCATGCTTTTGCTTTTCTTCCTCGTTTTCGAGTTCAGCAAGGTCTAGCCCACCTTTAGCAACCGAAACCAACGGCTTACCATCAAATTCGGTTAGGAACGACAGCATCCACTCATCAACACGCTCGCTAAGCAGTAAAACCTCAATGCCTTTTTTAGCGAAAACCTCTAGATGTGGGCTATGTTTAGCGGCGGAATACGAGTCTGCCGTCACGTAATAGATTTTATCCTGCCCTTCTTTCATGCGCGCGATATAGTCAGCAAAGGACACCTCCTGCGCTGCACTGTCGGCATGCGTAGAGGCAAAACGCATTAAGCCTGCAATACGCTCTTTATTCGTGGCGTCTTCTCCGACACCCTCTTTCAGCACCTGACCGAAGGTTTGCCAGAACTCAGCATATTTTTCAGCTTGGTTTTCGGCTAAGTCCTCTAATAGAGATAAGATGCGGCGAGCAGAGCCATCTCGAATCGCACGTACATCACGGCTTTCTTGCAAAATTTCACGTGAGACGTTTAACGGTAAATCGGCGGAATCAATCACACCGCGCACAAAGCGTAGGTAGTTCGGTAACAACTGCTCTGCGTCATCCATGATGAAGACGCGTTTTACATAAAGCTGCACACCACGTTTGGCATCACGGTCCCACATATCAAAGGGGGCGCGTTTAGGCACATAAAGTAACTGCGTGTATTCCGTACGCCCTTCGACTCGGTTATGAGACCACGCTAAAGGATCTTCAAAATCATGGGCAATATGCTTGTAGAACTCAATGTATTGCTCATCCTCAATTTCACTGCGAGAACGCGTCCATAGTGCATTAGCCTGGTTTACGGTTTCCCACTCATTGGACTTGACCTGTTCTTGTTTTTCTTCGTCCCACTCTTCTTTGCGCATTTGAACAGGCAACGAAATATGATCTGAGTAGCGACGTAATACGGAACGTAAACGCCAGCCATCCGCAAATTCGGCTTCGTCCTCGCGCAAGTACAAGGTAATAGAGGTACCTCGATCTGCTTTCTCGGCAGGAGCGACATTAAACTCGCCCTGACCTTCGGATTCCCATAAAACACCTTCTGTTTCAGCCGTACCGGCACGACGGCTTAGTACAGATACCTTTTCAGCCACAATAAAGGATGAGTAAAACCCAACCCCAAACTGACCAATCAATTGGGCGTCTTTTTGTTTGTCACCAGTCAGTTGTCCAAAAAACTCTTTTGTCCCAGAACGAGCAATCGTCCCTAAATTTTGTACGGCCTCATCACGCGTCATCCCTATACCGTTATCAGAGATCGTGACAGTGCGGTTTTCTTTGTCAAATTCGACTCGAATACGCATCTCGCCCTCGCCCTCAAGGAGCTCAGGATTATCAATGGACTCAAAGCGAAGCTTATCGCAGGCGTCAGAAGCGTTAGAAATCAATTCACGCAGGAAAATTTCTTTGTTGGAATACAAAGAGTGAATCATCAAATGCAATAACTGTTTAACTTCCGTTTGAAAACCCAGGGTTTCAGCGTTGTGTTGTTCTACTTGGCTCATGATTTATACACACCAAAAGAGTTAATCGTTAATCAATGTGATTACAGATGGGGCTAGCCCCATTAATTTCAAGCCCAACAATCGAGTCGTTTTAGCGTCTTTGTCTTTGCTAGAATGAACTATCTGTTGACGCTTAGCCATAACCCACTGAAAAGACACATGAAACAACTTATTGAAACCCCAAACTCTCGCCCTATCCGAATCTGGACAGACGATATTGACCCAACTGCTTTAGCACAACTTAAAAATGTCTCAACGCTTCCTTTTGTTCACGCACATGGTGTAGTGGCGATGCCGGACGTACACGTCGGTATTGGGGCGACGGTCGGTAGTGTTATTGCCACCGATCATGCCGTTATTCCTGCCGCTGTGGGTGTCGATATCGGTTGTGGGATTAATGCCGTGCGTCTATCTCTTCACGCCTCAGACTTACCCGATAATTTAGCACCTATCCGACATCAGATTGAGCGCGATGTGCCATTAGGCATGGGGCCTGCAGGTTCCCATAAACATAAAAACCGCCCCGCCTTTGACCCTGACTTAGCCAAGCGCCTACAGCTCATTATGGCCAAACACCCAGGCCTAGAAAAAAACAATGCGCAAAGTCAGATAGGGACCTTAGGGTCAGGCAACCATTTTATTGAGATCTGTCTCGATCAAAATGATGCGGTTTGGGTGATGTTGCACTCAGGATCTCGCGGTATTGGTAATTTAATTGGACGCTATTTCATTGAAAAAGCAAAAAAACGCATGGAGTCGTTTGGGATTCAGTTACCCGACAATGATCTAGCCTATTTACCTGATGACAGTGATGACTTTAAAGACTATGTGGAAGCCGTCCAATGGGCACAAGACTACGCCTTTGAAAACCGTCGCGTGATGATGAAAAAAACCATAGCGGCGCTACGCCGCCATATAAAAAAACCCGTTGAGATTACCCAAGAAGCGATTAACTGCCATCATAACTACGTAGAACAAGAAACGCATTTTGGTCGTCAGCTGTGGGTGACACGTAAAGGCGCCATCCGCGCTCGTGATGGGGACTTAGGCGTTATACCGGGCAGTATGGGCCAACGCAGCTACATTGTGCGTGGTAAAGGCAATCTGGATTCCTACTGCTCTTGTGCGCATGGTGCAGGCCGAAAATTTAGCCGAACCGCAGCCAGAAAACAGTTTTCTGTTGATGACCTACGCGCTCAAACTGAAGGAGTAGAGTGCCGCAAAGACAGTGCCGTCTTAGATGAGCTGCCTGCAGCCTACAAAGACATTGATGAGGTTATGGCCAACCAAACCGATCTTGTAGAGGTACTGCATACGCTAAAACAGGTGGTTTGTGTAAAAGGAGCCTAACAACCTCCATCATTGCTTTTGTTGTCCTAGGTGCACTATGTGCACCATTGGGTTAATTTTTTGAGGTGCATACATTGTCATCTCTAAAATGCAAAACAAGTTAACACCATCAATCAAGGACACAGGTATGCAAACCACAACAATCGTCACAGAAGAAGAAATCATCGCACGCGCTACCGCTCTTATCCCCACATTACGAGAACGCGCCGCTGACACAGAAAAAAACCGCATGGTTCCCACAGAAACCATTCAAGACTTTCAAGACGCCGGTTTCTTTAAAATTTTGCAGCCAAAACGCTGGGGGGGCTATGAAATGCACCCAAATGTACTCAATAAAGTCCTCATGGAGCTAGGCCGAGGCTGTCCATCCAGCGCATGGAATGTCATGGTTTTAGGCGTCCATCCTTTTGAAATTGGTTTATTAGACCCTAAGGTTGGTGATGAAGTGTGGGGCGAAGACCCGACAGCGCTGATTTCCTCATCCTACGCCCCTTTTGGTAAGGTCACGGCAGTCGACGGTGGCTATGAGTTAAATGGCGAGTGGCTGACCTCCAGTGGTTGTGACCATGCCTCTGGCGGCGCCTTTTTAGGAGGTCGCGTCCAAGAAAATGGTGGTATGGTATTTCGCTCTTTCTGGGTTCCGGCCCATTACCTGAAAATCGTGGATGACTGGCATGTGGTAGGCTTAGCTGGCACAGGAAGCAAGAAGCTCATCGTTGATAAAGTATTTGTCCCCAGCTACCGTAGCCACGTGATTGGCGACTATTGCGAAGCCACACATGGTCACGTTGATAACCTCTATAAGATGCCCTTCTTTTACATGTTCTATGCTGCCGTATCTTCTGTGATTGTCGGTATGGCGCGTGGTATGGAAGACATGTACATCGAGCATATGACCCCAAGACAAAACCTCAACCAAGCTGTGGGTGCCGCAGTCAATGACCCCTTCATTAAACAACGCCTTGGTGCGGCCTCTGCAAAAATTATGGGGGCTGCATCTCGTATTCTTCATAACACCGAAGAGGCCTGGAGCTACGCCTCTACGGGTCAACTTGTGCCCTTAGATATGCGAATCAAACACTTTGCCACCAATCAATTTACGGGTGGTGAGTGTTTTGAGGCGGCCCATATGCTGTTCAAGAAGACCTCAACTCGCGGCGTCTGGCTCAGTAGCCCAATGCAACGTCAAATGCGTGATATTTTGGTAGCCTCGAATCACATCACCCAAAACGAAGATAACATTGGTGATCTTTTCGGCGGACAACTGCTCGGGGCCCCGCTACCCGTCCCCAATCCATTCGGTGCTAAATCCAACGAATAAGAGAGAGACAAATGACCGTTGAATTAGGCTCTATTGCAACCAATCAGTTATTGAGTTGGATACCTAACGATGCACTGGCGGATTTACCCGTCGTAGCAGAGGCAGATCATCGCACCGGTATGAGGCATGTGGCGGCAGCTACTAGCCTTCTCACCACGTTGAATAACGGCCAGACCTCTGGCCTAACCGCGACTGCTGTTTGCTCCGTTACCGCTGAACCACCGCGCGTCGTTGCCTTTGTAAATAAAAACACCTACGCCGCCGATCAAATCCTACAAAGTGGTTTACTTTGTATTAACACCTTAGCTGGGCATCAATCGGAGCTGGCTTGTATTTTTGCAGGCATGCGCAAAGATATTACTGGCCCAGATCGCTTTCAACACGGTAACTGGGACACCCTCATCACTGGTGCGCCTGTTTTAGCAGAAGCCAAAGCTAATTTTGACTGTAGGGTAGTTAAGGTCTTTGATGAAAGTACCCACTATGCCCTGTTATGCGAAGTGCTTGCTACACGTAGCAACGAGGAATATGGCGCCTTAGTCTACATGGATGGACAGTTTCACACCCTAAATCCGATCACGACCTAAATCAATATCACACCGATTCAGCTGCTTCTCTATCTCTCTCACCACATCATTTAGGTGAGTCAGATACCGAGTAGCAGCTGCCTCTGGCGTTAAGATATGCTTTAAAAACACTAAGTTGATGGTAGCGAGCACACGGTTTTGATAAAAAATAGGAACCGCAATTGCGGCTACTCGATTTTCCTTACCCCAATCCCCCTCATTGGACGCGTAGCCTTGTTGCTGCGTTTTTTCAATGAGCTGACGTATAAACAAAGCATCATGAGCCAGTGGTGACTGCGGCGAATTCTCTGCTTGAATAATAGCCAGTAGTTGCTGTTGCTCCTGTTTAGGACAAAAACAAAAGTAAGCTCTCCCTGCAGCCGTCGTCAATAAGGGTAATCGACGGCGGACCATACCTCGGTGAAAAGACAACGAGCTAAACCGATGCGTAGTTTCGCGAATGACGACAGCGGCCCCGTCTAAGGTACATAGATCCGATGGCCACAAAGTATGTTGAAGTAAATCACCAATTGCTGGTGTTGCGATTTCAGTAACCCAGTCATCGTCTTTCACCCCATCACTGAGCTGTCGTACCAAATGGCTCAATCGGTAGCTGGTGTCAGATCGGCTTTGCTTCACATAGCCTTCTGCTATGAGTGTATGTAAAAGACGTTTTACTGTTGTGCGATGAATACCGGTACGCTGACTTAACTCGCTGATTTGCGCAGAACCACTAGGGGTGGTACTCAAAACCTGCAAAATCGCTAAGCCCCGAGCAAGGCTTTGAGAGCGTTTGTAGGGTGTAGACGAATTAAGCATAGTCACTCATTCAAATAAAAACAGTAATTGTAAATAGCACTATTACAGGAATAATTTTAGCAGTTTAACCAGCAAGACTAGGAAATTAACATGAGCAGCAATAAGAAACTAAAGGTTGCGATCATTGGGTCCGGTAACATTGGTACGGACTTGATGATCAAAGTGTTGCGCAATGGCAAGCACGTTGAAATGGGTGCAATGGTTGGTATTGACCCGAATTCAGACGGGTTGGCACGTGCACAG
>NZ_CANRIC010000008.1:0-71206 GCF_947630565.1 uncultured Paenalcaligenes sp. | reverse complement strand
AAGCGACTCAGAGGCGGCTCAATGCCGCGCCTGAGCGCCGTAGGAATCCTTGCCCTTTAGGGCGGGGAGGATGTCAAAAATGGATTGCCTAGCAGATTGAATAATTGCTAAACGAATTTTTCTTTCAATGGCGTAGTCGATTTGAGCTAAGGTATCTTGATCAGAGGCAGAGTATTTTGCTTTTTGAATAGCCCGTTGTCTTTGCTCATCAAAAGGAGAGCGCGCCGGATGTGAGTGACTGGAGCTCTTGAGCAATAGCGGTAGGCTGATGCTTGCGGTAATTAAGGAAATGATAAGAAAAACACATCAGGGCTTAAGGTGATACCCTCTTGGAAAAAGCCCGCAATGACTATCCCTAAGGAGATTTGTATAAGGGGTAGGGGGATGCTCCATGGAAGGACTCGTACAATAACGCCACTGGTAACAATGGCAATGAGCATGGCAAAAACGACCCCTAGACTTTCCATGATGACTGTGTTCTCTGATTTGATCTTGAGAAGTATGAAGGGATTTACTCATTTCACTCTAAGAAAGAAATATACCATAGTGGGTGGATTCCAAAAGCATATTGAAATCATGTTATGACTGTTCTATTTTTCTATTAAGTAAGAGTGCAATTAATTAATGTTCATTAGCCTTTTGCTAGTCGTTTGTATTTTTTAAGGTTTACACAATGAGTTTTCGTTCTGCAGTCAAAAAATCCGTCGCCTCTCATCGGCCAGCATCCCAATCTTTTTCTAGATCGCGGGGGAAAGGAGAACAAGAGCAGCCTAAACGATTGATACTTTTGAATAAGCCCTATGATGTACTGACTCAGTTTACCGACGATCAAGGACGCAGCACGTTAAAGGACTATGTGCCCGTTTCAGGGGTGTATCCTGCTGGGCGTTTAGATAGAAATAGTGAGGGTTTGCTCTTGCTGACCAATGATGGGCGGCTACAAGCTCGTATCGCAGAGCCTAAGTACAAGATGGCGAAAACGTATTGGGTTCAAGTTGAAGGCAGTGTGACCGATCAACAGTTAACTCAATTGCAGCAAGGGGTGTTACTAAATGATGGCATGACCTTACCTGCCCAGGCGGAACGAATCCATGAGCCCGATATCTGGCCTCGCACACCACCGGTTAGATTCAGAGCGCATATCCCGACCTCTTGGATGAGCATTACGATTACAGAGGGTAGGAATCGACAGGTAAGGCGTATGACAGCCGCGGTGGGGCTACCCACTTTACGCTTAATACGAGTAAAAATAGGAGACTGGTCTTTAGGTGATTTGCAGCCCGGGCAGTGGAAAGAGGTGGCTGCTGTGCTTTAGTGAGTTCTGATGTGTAGGGTAGCGTGCAACTTAGCTCCAATAATGATGGCGAGCATACTTACTAAGGAGCTGTAAGATAAGGTGGATAGACCAGATAAGCCTTGTCCAATCGTACAACCTAAGGCTAGCACCCCACCAATCCCCATCAATATGCCACCACCTATTGCTTGTTTCATTTGTGGCACTGATTCAAATCCAGTTAGGATGAATTGTTTCCTAATTAAGCTAGTGATGAAGGCTCCCACCCCGACTCCTATGACTACGGTAGTACCAAAGCGCAGACTCAGTCCGGTTGACAGCATGGCGTACTGTAAGGTGTCACCCACAGGAGCCACAAAGCTCAAGGAGGTAGGTGGGATAGTTTCAAAAGGATCAGCCCCTAACCAGCCTGTGGCTAACCAACCCGCGACCACTAAAACCCCGATCAGCGTGGCACCACACATGTCACGAATCCGTAAGGAGCAGTTTCCTCTAGAGGTAAACGCAAACAGTAATAAGGCGATGACCACAGAGCCCATGACAAAAGTGCGCCCGAATCCAGTCGCCGGAGTCATGGCCGCAGGGGTAATGAGGCTTAGTTGGCTCAGGTATAGTCGTAATGGCGCGAGCAGTCCTGTCATGACCACATACGCACTGACCCCTAAGCAAATAAGTACAACCAGAGAGCGTAAGTTACCTTGACCTAATAAGACTAAGGCCCTTGCACCGCACCCATTTGCCAGCCCCATACCGTAACCAAATAGCATGCCACCTAGCGGCAGCAGTAGCCATGAAACCTGCCTTTGTAAATATAAGCTGTCTTGAATGGGAACTAGGTGGGTAATATCAATGAGATAGGTTCCCAGTACGGCAACAGCTAATGCCAAGGCAAAGGCCTGTAGTTGATTGCTGGGTTGAGAGGCCCAGTGCGCCCTCAGACCACGGTAAAAGCAAAAGCCAGTGATTTGGCTAATAGAGCCAAAGAGCAGGCCAATAATTAGCCCTGCCCATAGAGTTAATGCGGTAGGAGTCATGATAGAGATAAGGTAGAAATACGTTTAACTGCGAGTACCCCATATATCCCATGTAATGGCGTCATACCAGGCCGCACCGTATTGTGCTTCGCGCTGGCGAAACGCCGTATCTGCTTCTGTGGGGCTAATACCACCGGAGACCTCAATGATTTGGTCATCTTTTAAGGCATAAGCGTGGGCGACAGAAATTCCGTAATCTGGTCCAATCAAGCTATAGCAGGTATTAGAAAAAGAGGGAGGAGCGATGTCTTTGCCTTGTAGTGAGTTAACAATGGCTAAAGCGGCGACCTTGGCTTGGATATTGGCAGAAAAGCCAGATTTTGGCATGGGTGATGCGATGGTGGCATCTCCAACTACATAAATATCATCAACCAATTGAGACTCAAAAGAGTGGGCTTTGACTGGTACCCATCCGCTTGCATCCGTCACCCCAGCTTTTTCTGCAATCACACCTGCTTTTTGCGGAGGCACTATATTTAGAACATCAGCGTGATGTATTTCTCCAAATTCAGTTTCGACTGAGTTTGTTGAGATGTCTACACGTGTCACCTTGCCATCTTGTGACATAGGAACCCATTCAATCATGTCGCCATAGAGCTGTTGCCAGCCAGCTTGAAATAAAGGCTGCTTAGAAAATGCATCTTTGGCGTCTAAGATAAGTATTTTTGACTTGGGCTTATGCTGCTGGAAGTAATGAGCGATCATGCTGACCCGCTCATAGGGACCAGGGGGGCAGCGAAATGGATTTTCAGGGGCAGCCAGAATAAAGGTGCCGCCATCTTTCATCGCAGTGAGCTGTTGTTTAAGTAGCTGGGTTTGCTCACCCCCTTTCCAAGCGTGAGGTGCCTGTTTAGAGGCCGCTTCGTCGTAGCCTTCAAGGGCATTCCAACGGAAATCTATACCCGGAGAAAGTAATAGCTTATCGTAAGCAAGGGTTGTGCCTGCAAGGAGATGGACTTTTTTGGTGGTGTTGTCGATGTTGCTTGCATAGTCATGAACAACATCAATACCTAAAGCACGTAAAGCATCGAAACGGTGTCCCTGCTGTTCAAATTGACGTAAGCCTCCTAGATAGAGGTTGCTAAAAGGACACGTGTAAAAAGTATGTGCGGGCTCGATTAACGTAACTTGGATAGTTGGGTCGTGGCGCTTAATATATTTGGCTGCAGTTGCCCCACCAAATCCACCCCCTACAATCACAACACGTGCAGCCGCTGGGCGAGCATACACAGGGGTTGAAAGCAGCACTGCACTGGCAGCTGCTGTTTGACCGACACGCTCTAACCATTGGCGTCGAGAAAAAGACGTTTTTTGTTTCATGGTATTTAGTCCTCTTGCGCCTTTGTGGTGGTTTGTGAGAAGTATCGCGCTAAGGCGGTTAGCTCCTCATGACTAAGGCCACGAGTTAAGCGGTCCATCACTGTAGTGTGTGGCGGTGGGGAGTCTGATTGAAATGCAGTTAGCTGCGCTAAAAGCACTGACTCAGGTTTTCCGGCTAGACTAGGAATTGCGCTAGATGGATTGCTTTTAGGGCTGTGGCAGTTAACACATGAGCTGGCTAAGAGCTCAATATCTAGGGTGGGTTCGGCTCTAGTAATGGGCGATAAGAGGACTCCCATCATTACCGCCCACACTGCGAGAGGTGTGAGGCTAGAAGGAAAAATCATAGCTACCTTTATAGGCTTGTTAAGCGTTGAGCTTAAGCTCAAGGCTATCCGTAATGACAGTATTCTCATCATCAATCCACTTCAGATGTAATGTTCCCGTTTTACGGGCTATAAAAGTGAATTCGATGTAAGGGTTCTGTGAAATGGCTGTTTCAGGCTGCCATGAAAAAAGAAGCTCATCATCCATTTTTACCTCAAAGAGGTTGACGATATTACGAGGGATGGGCTTATTTTCAGAGCTTAGGCGCATGCCACTTTCCATACGGTGCTCAATGAGGGCGCGTACCCGCACTATTTCATGAAGTTGTGGGGTCTTATTGCTGATCCAAATACGTGGTTTACTCATTTTTTTTCCCTTAATTACATGCCGCAGCCGCCAGCTGTCACGGTGATATGATGCTTAGCGATAAGAAAGCGACCATCATTCATGCGTGCAATGGCTTGAATACGCTGACTTTCTACTAAACGTAGCCGAACGGCAACCTCAGAGGTGCCGGCTAAGGCAGTAAAAGTAAAACGACAAGCCAGAGGCCGAGGGTTTCCCTCGGCTAAGAGAATGAGCTCCTCACAATAGGAGTCAGGAGTTATAGGGGCCTCAAAAACGACTTTTACCGGAACAGCTGCAGGATTATCACCTAATACCGGCATGATTAACTTTAGGCCTTGTTCTAGGGGGGTAGCCCCCTTTAGAAACAAGTCTATTTCAGCTTTTACTTCGGCTTGAGAGGCAGCGGTGAGTAATTGCTCTAGTACTTGTGCAGAGAGAGAAAGCGGCAGTAATCCGCCTCCTATGGCTATAGAGATACTTTTGAGCAACTGGCGACGCTTGTTTAGTTGCGTCGCTGTTGTAGATAAGGAGTTATAGGAAATCATTGAAACGGCTCTTAATCCAATTAAAGTCTTCTTGTACTAGATCGGCACTACGTACATCCATATCAATTTGGGTTTGAAGTACTTTACCTGTAGCATCAAGCTCATATTCAAATTTGACCGAAATCTCTTCTTGAGGGTCACCATTGACCATCATGTAGCACAAGTTGTCAGGTAGCACTGCTTTAACCTCTTTACCACTCGTGCGCTCATAAATATTCTGAGCGACGATTTTGGCAACGGCATGCGCTACATGGCCGCTTTTTGGATAGTGTCCAAACTGATCAGAAATAAAGCCCATCGAGTCACCAACGATATAGACGTTATCGTCTGTGTTCGCGGTGAAAAGGCGAGGGTGCATATCAGCCCAACCTGTTGGTTTTCCAGAGGCGTCTTTTCCAATTAAGTCGGCATACCAAACCATATCAGAGGCTTGGTGCGGAGGCATCAACACGGCATCATCAAAATCGAAGTCGCCAGCAGCTGTTTTGATATGCTTATTAAATGGATCGACCTCTTTGACGACGGCGTTTGGTACGTGTGTGATGATATCTGGATAGAGCTCTTCAAAAGCGGCCTTATATCCTTCTCCGATGGGGCCGATTTTTGGTTTTGGATCAAGAATAATGATTTTGCCTGGGATATTATTTTTTTTGATATGCCACGCCATGAGACAAGCCCGCTCATAGGGTGAAGGGGGGCAACGATGCGGGGGCGGCGGTAGAGTCATGACAATTGTGCCGCCCTTAAAGGCATTGAGTTTGTTTTTTAATGCGAACATTTCCGCATTGGGGATATAGGCATTTGGAAAATGCTTGCGTGTGTATTCAGCGGCGTAAAGATCATTGCCGAACCACGCATCGTAGGCGTTGCGAATGCCTCCCGATAAAATGAGATAGTCGTAGTCAACGCTACCCTGTGCCGTTTGTACGCGTTTTTTATCACGATCAAAACCGATTACTTCGGTATTGACTAAGGTGTAGCCATATTTATTGGCCGGGTGAATCATGTCGTGATTCACAAAGTCGGTGCTGACAATGTCAACGAGCCATTTATTACTCATGGGTCCAGACCAAAAGGTTGGATTTTTTTCTAGTAAAATGACATCGGCGTTAGGGATGAGTTCGCGTAGATAGCGAGCAGACGTCATGCCGCCCCAGCCACCACCACAAATGACAATGCGTGGGCCTTTTTGCTTTCCCGTGCGAGGTAAAAGCTGAGTGTTGCTGTGAATAGCAAGAGGTGCTGCTAGGCTTAGGGAAGGTACAGCTAGAGTACCTAACGCCATGATAGGTGGCGTTAAGAGAAAGTTTCTGCGATCCATGGGTTTTCTCCTCGTCGTCATACATGACACACGTTATGCTAAAGGGCTGATCAGGCCAAAGAGAGTGTTGCAACACGGCAAACTGCCCACAGTATAGCTGATAATTAAAAGAAAAGAGAATGCAAAAAAGCCCCGTTCAATGAACGAGGCTTTTTTGATTTATATGGCGCGGCTGGCAAGATTCGAACTCACGACCCCTTGGTTCGTAGCCAAGTACTCTATCCAACTGAGCTACAGCCGCATATAAACGATTGTATTATTAATTTACTGATCAAGCAATTTGTTTTTCTATTTATACTTAAAATCTAAAATAAATTAACAAACTAAAATTTGGCGCGGCTGGCAAGATTCGAACTCACGACCCCTTGGTTCGTAGCCAAGTACTCTATCCAACTGAGCTACAGCCGCTGTGAGAAATAGAACTTTACTTAAATACTACATAACTGTCAAGTGTTTTTTGATTTGTTATCGAAATAAGTGATGTTCTAGCTGTGAGCTTTAATGATAAACACACAGTTTTATACATGGACAGATTTTTTATGTCTGTGCTTTAATGCATAAAAGAAAAAGTATAACACCGTCTTGGAGAAAAAGGTGAATAGTTTAAATAAAGTCACGCATATTGCGGATTTTCAACGTATTGCACGGCGTCGCGTTCCTAAAATGTTTTATGACTACGCAGACTCAGGCTCGTGGTCTGAAAGGACTTATAGAGCAAATGAGAGCGACTTGCAGCGCTTGCTGTTTAAGCAGCGTGTTGCGGTAAATATAGAACATCGTTCGGTGCGGTCTACGCTTTTGGGTCAGCAGGCGACGATGCCCGTGGCGATAGCACCTACCGGTTTGACCGGAATGCAGCATGCGGATGGTGAGATATTAGCCGCTTTAGCAGCAAAAAATTTTGGCATTCCTTTCACTTTATCCACGATGAGTATTTGCTCTATAGAGGATATTGCCGCACATACTCAGTCGCCATTTTGGTTTCAGTTATATGTAATGCGGGATCGCTCTTTTATTGAGGCTTTAATTGATCGAGCGAAAGCCGCGAACTGCTCGGCGTTGGTATTGACCTTAGATCTACAGGTGTTGGGGCAGCGTCATAAGGACATTAAAAATGGGTTATCTACGCCGCCAAAACCCACCCTACGTAATTTGCTTAATTTGGCAACGAAGCCGTATTGGTGTTCACAGATGCTTAAAACGAAGCGCCGTACTTTTGGCAATATAGTTGGACATGCGAAAGGTGTCAGTGATTTAAGCTCTTTGTCTGTGTGGACCGCAGAACAGTTTGATCCTACTTTATGTTGGGATGATGTGGCGTGGATTAAGTCTCGTTGGGGAGGCAAAATTATTCTGAAAGGGATCATGGATGCCGAAGATGCTCAACATGCTGTAGATGCAGGGGCAGATGCCATTGTGGTGTCAAATCACGGAGGACGCCAATTAGATGGTGCGCCGTCTACGATTGCCGCGTTGCCACATATAGTGAAGGCTGTAAAAGGTAAAACGGAAATCTATATGGATGGGGGCATCCGCAGTGGGCAGGATGTATTACGAGCGCTGGCCTTAGGAGCTGATGGCGTAATGATAGGGCGTGCGTTTTTATATGCCTTAGGTGCGGCGGGTCAGGCGGGCGTTGAGCGTTGTTTGGAAATTATTAAAAATGAGCTTGATGTATCGATGGCGCTGTGTGGTAAAAATCGTATTGAAGAGCTAACACGAGATGTTCTGTTAAACCCCTCCATTTATGATCGTTTTTAAGCACAATGGGCGGTAAAGCCCTCTTTGGATTTACATGTAATGAATACAAAGAGGGTTTAACGCATTTTATTTTTTTAGGGTGTGAGTGGTGGTTTTATAAAAGCGTATAGCAGCGGCTAGTGTCGTTAACCAACCTGCCAGCATCAGCATGCCACCGATGGGGGTGATCATACCTAACCAGCTTTGCCCACTGAGCACTAATAAAAAGAGACTACCTGAAAATAATAACGTACCAACGAATAGCAGATTGTAGGCTAAGGTTTGTAAGCGTGATTGCAGCAAGTGCTGAGAGGCAGCTAGGCCCAACATGCCTAAGCCATGGACGAATAAATATAAAACCGCAGTATGCCAAACGGCCATTAGGTTGATATCCACCAGACCTGTTAAGGCATGGGCTCCAAACGCGCCAGTGGCAACGCCAATAAATAAAAGAAAAGCGGCAATAGCGATTTGGATTGAGGCATTCATAATAAATCTCGTATGTTAGGGTTGTACTGATGTACAGGTGGGGCGAACCACCTATAATCTAAGGCTTTAAGATTAACATTTAGCAGTAGGTATTAGGGATATTATGGCGACCAGAAAGCCTAAACCGTCATTGGGTGGCACGGTAAAGAGTCAGTTAAACAAAGAGTTAAATACGGTACTCAGTGCAAAGCTGCGGCAATTGTTAAAAACGCCGATGGGGAAGGTGATTGCCGCTGTGATTCTTGCGGTAGTTGCAGCAGCCTTTTTTTTGACAAAAGGGGATTCCTCTAGCTCTACACAGACTACCGCTCAAACGCCTAGACCCAAAGGTGAGTTTGTATTGCAAGGTAAGGTCACGCATGTAGCGGATGGTGATACGATTAATGTGCAGGTAAATGGCCAACGTGAACGTGTGCGCTTGGCAAATATCGATGCGCCCGAAAGCGATGGGCGCTCAGATAGACCGGGCCAGGCTTACGCGGATCAGTCTCAGCAGGCAATGGCAGCAATGGTCTTAAATAAAACGCTGACCTTGAATTGTTTTGAGCAAGATCATTACGGACGAAATGTCTGCAATGTGATGTTACCAGATGGGCGTATTGCGAATCAGGTGTTAGTTGAACAGGGCTTAGCGTGGGCATATACCGGTAGCAACGGGCGCTACTTGCGTGATAAGTCGTTAATTCAAGTCCAAGAACAAGCTCAAAAAGCAAAACGCGGTTTGTGGAAAGATAACAATCCAACGCCTCCGTGGGAATGGCGTGTTCAGTGTTGGCAACAAAAAAAATGCAATTGATTTTACGTGTCTTATTGGTAGCCCAATTAGCTTGGTTAACCGCCTGTGGTCCGCAGGCGGTTAATAGTCCTTATCCGACGCAACACGCTAAAGACAATGTGCTCTATACCGCATTTACGCAACGCTCACCTAAATACTTAGATCCGGCCAGTTCTTATTCGTCTGATGAGACACCTTTTACCTATTCCATTTATGAGCCCGTGTATGGCTATGAGTATTTAAAACGTCCCTACCAGCTCACTACACGTACAGCAACAGAGGTTGTGCAGCCTTACTATCTAGATAAAGATGGACGTCGATTACCCGATGACGCGAGTGGAGAGCTGATTGCTCAAAGTGTGTATGAGATCACCCTAAAATCTGGTGTTTTGTTTCAACCGCATCCTGCCTTTGCTCAAGATAGCACTAATAACTATCACTACTACCCTATCCCAGAGCAAGAGTTAAAAGGGAAATACGCATTGATGGACTTTGAGAAAATGGGTACACGGGAGCTAACCGCACATGACTACGTCTACGGGCTGCGTCGTTTAGCTAGTCCACGGGTGGTGTCTCCTATTTATGCCTTTTTTGCTGATCATATTGTTGGTATGAAAGCCTATGGCGAGCAGTTACGTCAGATTGATAGCACCAAAGATAAAAAACAATGGTTAGATTTACGCGAGTTCGGCTTTGAGGGGGTCGAGGCGGTGGATGACCACACATTGCGAATTCGAGTTTTAGGAAAATACCCCCAGTTTTCATATTGGTTGGCCATGACCTTTACTGCCCCCATTCCCTGGGAGGCTGATCGCTTCTATCATCAGCCGATGATGGCTGAGCATGACTTATCCCTAAATACATGGCCCGTTGGCACAGGCCCCTATATGTTGACCGAGTCCATTCGTAATCGACGTCATGTGCTAACCCGCAATCCTCACTTTCGTGGTGAACCCTATCCGTGTGAAGGTGAGCCGGGGGATAAGGAGGCTGGCTTACTCGCTGATTGCGGTAAATTGACGCCCTTTATTGACTCTGTGGTTTTTCAGTTAGAAAAGGAGTCTGTCCCTTTATTGGGTAAGTTTTTACAAGGTTATTACGATATACCTCAGGTAGAGCGAGGGGATTATGGGGTGGCAATGACGGTTGCTGCAGAGGACTCGCCAGCTAAGGCAGCCCTATATAAAGAACGCGGTTTAGATTTACGTACTTTGGCTGAATCGCAGTTATTTTATTTTGGATTTAATTGGCTTGATCCAGTAGTAGGGGCGGGAGACACGCCCGAGCAAGCGGAGAAAAATCGCTATTTACGGCAAGCCATTAGCATCGCCTTTGATTGGGAGCAGTTTGTGACCATTTTTCAAAATGATCAAGGTCAAGTTGCCCATGGACCATTACCGCCAGGGGTACGGGGCTATAGGGCGTTGCCAGAGGGGTATAACCCGTATGTGTATGAGCTGCACGAAGGAAATGTGCAGCGTCGATCCATAGAGCAAGCTCAAGCCTTATTAGCGAAAGCAGGCTATCCCGATGGACGCGATCATCAGACCGGGGCCCCTTTAATCTTGTATTTTGATTCAGCCGGTGGGATGGGGTCTAGTGCCATGTTGGACTGGATGCGTAGACAGTTGCAGCAATTGGGTGTGCAACTGGAAATTCGAGCCACAGACTACAACCGTTTCCAAGAAAAAATGCAGCGAGGAGTAGCCCAAATGTTTATGTGGGGCTGGGTGGCAGACTATCCAGACGCTGAAAATTTCTTATTTTTATTATATGGGCCACATGCGCGTGCTAATGGGGATGGTGAGAATGCGTCTAACTATCAAAACCCACACTATGATGCCTTATTTGAAAAGATGCGCTATCTGGACGAGGGGCCAGAAAAGGATGCCCTCATTGCGGAAATGATGGCTATTGTGCAAAAAGATGCACCATGGATGTTTGGTTATATTCCTAATTCCGGTGGTGTCTATCAGCAATGGGTATCTAATGCGAAACCCACGCAAATGGTTCGTAATACATTGCAGTATTTGCGATTGGACACGCAGTTACGGGCCCAAAAGCAAGCCCTTTGGAATCAGCCTGTTTGGTGGCCGTTGTGGGTGTTAATAGGTGTTATAGGGGGCATTGCGCTTTTAGCCTGGCGCGCTGTGCGTGCTCGTGAGCAACAGACAATCCGAGGAGAGTCCTAATGCTGCGTTACCTATTACGACGATTAGGCTATGGGGTATTGGTTTTACTCGGGGTTAATTTACTGACATTTGTGTTGTTTTTTGCAGTGAACACCCCTGATGACATGGCACGCTTAGCGATTGGTGGACAACGGGTTTCAGCCGATGCCATAGAGCAGTGGAAAAGGCAGCAGGGCTATGACAAGCCCTTATTTGTGAATCACAGTCAGACAGGTTTGCATATAGTCAAAGACACCATTTTTTTCGAGCGATCTGTCCCTTTATTGCGATTGGACTTTGGCTTTTCTGACGGGGGCCATGATATTAGCCACGAGATTGCGAATCGGATGGGGCCTAGCCTAGCCTTAGCGATACCTACTTTTATCTTGGGCTTGGCTGTTTCTGTTGCTTTTGCTTTGTTTCTTGTGTTCTTTAGGCATACAGCGATTGATTTTTATGGGGTCGTATTGTGCGTGATACTGCTCTCTATTTCAGGTTTGTTCTATATCATTGCTGGGCAATGGTTATTTGCTAAATTATTAGCCTGGGTGCCTTACTCTGGGTGGACGCAGGGGCTAGATACCTCGCGGTTTTTAATTCTTCCTGTGTTGATTGGCGTTATTTCCCGCCTAGGGGGCGAGTCGCGTTTTTATCGTAGCTTATTTTTAGAGGAATCCAACAAGGACTATATTCGTACTGCTAGGGCCAAAGGGCTCTCTGAGTACACCGTATTGTTTAAGCATTTATTGCGTAATGCAATGTTGCCTATTTTAACCGGCACGGTTTCAGCGATTCCTTTGCTCTTTATGGGCAGCTTAATTTCCGAGTCCTTTTTTGGAATCCCAGGTTTAGGCAGTTACACCATTGAGGCGATCAATGCTCAGGATTTGTCTATTGTTCGAGCCATGGTTTTTTTGGGATCAGGTCTTTATATCATTGGTCTGATATTGGCGGATATTTCTTACACGCTGGCTGATCCACGTGTGCGTTTTGAGTGATGACGATGCCTAAATTGACTCTGTTGTGGACGGATATGTTTGTCTGGGGCATGGTGCTGTTGGGGGTGCTGTATGTGTGGCACGTGTTTCGCAGCCCTGCCTTACGGATGGCGTGGCGTAGTGTGTTTTACAGCCCCTCTGCAGTAGCCGCAGCGGTGGTGTTAGGTTTTTTTATCAGCGTAGGCATCATAGACTCCATTCATTATCGATCTGCCTTGCCCGCAGTGCCAGGACAGACAGAGCTCCGATATGCGCCTGTTGCTCGTTCGGCATTAGATGATGTGTTGGATTGGGCTCACTTGTCTAAAAAAGAGCGCAGTTATTCTGCCCCTTTGGCCACGCATCTTTTCTTTAAAGAAAGTGTATTGATAGATGGCACAGCGCAACGTGAGTTTCCACCATTGGAAAATGCCGCCTTACATATACAGAATGCGCAGCAACATCAATATGATGTTATGCAGCTTAGCGCTTGGGCCGGGGTAGGGGTTGTGTTGGTTTTTGTGGTCTTGGGCGGCTTGTGTTGGCTGGGGTATAAAAAACAGGCTGCCTTTCCTTGGCGTAGTCTGTGGATTAGTTTAAGTCTATTGATCTCTACCCTCGCTGTCATCATACTATTTAGTCGCTTTTACTATTTATTAGGTACAGATCGTTCAGGCAATGATGTGATTTTCCAGTCGTTTAAAAGCATTAGAACGGCATTGGTGATTGGTACGTTAACTACTTTGGCTATGCTCCCCCCCGCGTTAGGCTTTGGCATTGCTGCTGGGTATTTCAAAGGCTGGGTAGATGATGTTATTCAGTATATTTACACCACGTTAACCTCCATTCCTGGTGTGCTTTTGATTGCTGCCTGTGTGTTAATGATGCAGGTGTATATGGACACCCATCCAGAACTCTTTGAGACGGTGGCCTCTAGAGCTGACCTTCGATTAGTGGTGCTATGTTTGATTCTAGGGTTAACGGGCTGGTCAGGATTATGTCGATTATTGCGGGCAGAGACCTTAAAACTAAGAGAGCTTGACTACGTGCAGGCGGCTAGGGCATTTGGAGTAGGGCACTGGGGGATTATGCGTCGTCATTTATTGCCTAATTTAATGCACTTAGTGCTTATTACTTTGGTGTTGGAGTTTTCTGGGCTCGTTCTCTACGAGGCCGTCTTGTCTTATCTAGGGATAGGGGTAGATCCAAGCATGCCTTCCTTTGGGACGATGATTGATGCAGCTCGTTTAGAGATGTCACGCGACCCCATGATTTGGTGGAATTTGTTAGGTGCTTTTGTCTTTTTGCTTAGCTTGGTGTTAGCCGCTAATATTTTTGCTGATGCAGTGCAACGTGCTTTTGACCCTCGCTCACGTCGATTAGCTCCTGCTCAGGCAGAGGTGCAGCATGCTTAAGGTTGTTGATTTATGTGTGCAAATCCAAGGCAGCGGTCAACGGGTGGTGGATCAAATCAGCTTCACCATAGCAAAAGGCCAAACTTTCGCGTTAGTGGGTGAGTCCGGTAGTGGTAAAAGCATGACCGCTTTGGCTATGCTTCGTTTGTTGCCCGAGGCTGCGCAGATAGAAGGCGGTCAGGTATTGCTGGGCCAAACAGATTTGTTTAGTTTGACTGAGTCTCAAATGCGAGGCATTCGAGGTGGGAAAATCGCTATGATTTTTCAAGAGCCTGCTACGTGCTTGAATCCGGTTTTATCGATTGGAGATCAGTTAATAGAGAGTTTAAAAGCGCATACGACGTATCGAGGTGCACAATTAAAACAGCGGGCTATTTGGTGGTTAGATCGAGTAGGCATATCGCAGGCAGCGACCCGTTTTGATGATTATCCCTTTCAGTTTTCAGGGGGGCAGCGGCAACGAATTATGATTGCGATGGCCTTAGCGAGTGAGCCGGATTTACTGATTGCTGATGAGCCTACCACTGCTTTAGATGTCACTGTGCAAGCACAAATTTTGCAGTTGTTAACTGATATTCAGCAGGAGCTAGGGCTAACGGTACTGTTAATTACGCATGATTTAGCTGTGGTGCAACAAGTCGCAGATACGGTGGCTCTAATGCGTTTTGGTAAAATCGTAGAGATAGCAAGTAATGTGGATTTTTTTGCTCGGCCTCAGCACGATTATGCGCAACAGCTATTAGCCGCCATTCCTAGTTTTGCACAACGTCAGATGCGTTTAGGATCACAGACGGCCTCTTTAACAGACCCAACCCCTGTGCTATCAGTACAAAATTTACATATTGCTTATAAAAAACCAGCTGGTTTTTTTCGTCGATCGCAGTCAATTGAGATAATAAAAGGGGTGAGCTTTAGCTTGGCTGCAGGGGAGACTTTAGCCTTATTAGGGGCTTCGGGTTGTGGTAAAAGTACCATAGCTAAATCCCTATTGCGCTTACTTGATGATCAAGTAATGGTGAGGGGACAGGCCCAGTTACTTGGGGATGACCTGCTCTCAAGTCGTGGCTCAATACTCAAAAGGCAGCGCCAAGATTTACAGATTGTGTTTCAGGACCCTTTTGCTTCATTAAATCCGCGTATGATGGTGGGCGATATTTTAACAGAGGGCTTAATCAGTCTTCAGCCAGACCTAACGGCGCAACAGCGTCAAAAGCGTATTGCCGAATTATTGGATCTGACGGCTTTGCCTAAGGGAAGCGCCCAGCGTTATGCTCATGAATTTTCAGGTGGGCAGCGACAGCGAATTGCAATTGCACGGGCTTTAGCTGTACAACCCAAGGTGCTTATCTGTGATGAGCCTACCTCGGCATTAGACGTATCTGTGCAAGCACAAATTTTAGATTTACTCATCGACTTACAGCAGCAAACGGGTTTGGCGTATTTATTTATTACGCATAATTTTAGCGTGGTAGAGTACATTGCCGATCGGGTTGCTATTATGGATGCAGGGCTCATCGTGGAGCAGGGTGATGCTCAGCAGGTATTACTGCAACCACGCCATCCCGTAAGCCAACAGTTATTGCAATCGGTGCCACGATTACAGACACCGTCCTCTGTCGTTTCTTAAATAAAGTTGTTATGGCCTTAAAAGTATTTGATTTGGCATGTGAAAATAGCCATGTTTTTGAGGGGTGGTTTAGGTCTCATGAGGACTACCATCTGCAACTTGAGCAAGGTCTATTACGCTGTCCTCTATGTAACAGCCAGCATGTAGAAAAGCAGCTCTCTGCTCCGCGATTAAATTTACGCCATGGCAGGGGTGAGTCGTCGGATGCTACCTCTAGCCCCGCTGAACTGAACTCTACGGCTGCACAAGCCGCTGTGTCATCTCCAATAGATAATAATCGGGAGCATAGATCTGCGCTGCAGGCTCAGATGCTGAAGCAGTTGCGCGACGTAATTAAAAACACGGATGATGTAGGGGATCAGTTTGTTACTGAGGCCAGAAAAATGCACGAAGGCGATGTGCCTGAGCGAGCCATACGAGGTTCAGCGACAGCACAAGAATATCAGGAACTCCGCGAAGAGGGGATTGCGGTAGTGCCCATTCCAGAGTTCATGAATGAGGATAAGTTAAATTAAACGCAGTACGTAGAAAAAAAGCCAGTTCACAATAATGAACTGGCTTTTTCGCTTGGACTAATAGCAGACGATTAGTTCACGCGACTGCGGTACTCGTTAGTACGAGTATCGATTTCGATGTTATCACCGATTTCGCAGAACATAGGGACAGAAACGATGTGTTCTGTCGCTAGACGAGCAGGTTTCATGACTTTACCAGAGGTATCACCACGTACTGCAGGCTCGGTGTAAATGATTTCGCGCACGATAGTAGTAGGTAGCTCAAGAGAGATAGCGCGACCATCGTAGAACACCACTTCGGCAGTCATCCCGTCTTGGAGGTAGTTCAGGGCATCACCCATGCTGTCAGCTTCGATTTCGTACTGATTGTACTCGGCGTCCATAAACACGTACATAGGGTCTGCAAAGTAAGTGTAAGTACACTCTTTTTTTTCAAGCATAACGATTTCAAATTTTTCGTCAGCTTTATGTACGGCTTCGCTAGGGCTACCTGTCAGTAAGTTTTTGAACTTTAGTTTTACAACGGCGCTGTTACGACCGGATTTGTTGTATTCAGCACGTTGAACGACTAAAGGATCGCTGCCCATCATTACCACGTTACCAACGCGTAAATCCTGTGCGGTTTTCATAGATATAAGACTCCGATGAAAGAGACCTCCGCACGCAATAGGCACAAGTTTGGCTGACAAAATACATCTTATTATTTTGTCTTTTGCTAAAGCGGAGAGTGGAAAAAAGCTATTTTACCGCTTTCTGGCACTTTTGCGAACAAAAAGCGATAAGTTGCGTAGCTAAATTATCTTGTAGACACAGATTATGTGCATAGTTTCTACATTGTTGTTGCCAATCTGATAAATGCAGTAGATGTTTGAGCAGTTGATCTGCATTTAATTGAAGGCTACTCCAGTCATAGATGAGCTGCTGGATAGCCCGATCAAAAGGGGTATGAGTTAGCCATGCCTGTAGTTTTTCTAGGTGGGTATTTTGTTCTTGTAGGTAGGGTTGCCAAATAAAGGGTTTGGCAGCCCAAATAGCACGAACAAATGAGTCTTCGCCACGCATGATATTAAGATCCGCATAATCCATTAAAGCATCAAAGTCTGCTTGTTGGATAAAACCCAAACGTTGAATAGTTAAGCGTTCCTTTTGATAGGAACTTAGTTGTGGATCTGGAGCGGTAGCAGCCAGTAATACTGTCCAGGACTCAGGGTGTTGGGCTAGGGCCTCATAGAGCACAGATAGTGGGGCATTAGGATAAGGGAAAACAAAGGCAATACGATCTGTAGTGGGGGCAGATAAACCCATGCTCTGCCATGCGGGTAAAGCCGTCGATGTAGAGGCTGAGTTATAAGATGAGGGGCGAAGCAATCCCCCTGTTTTGGCTGTAAATCCAGGGAAAAAGAAATACTTACTAATACCGTTTGGTTGTGGTGAGGGCAATAAATGGAGTTCCTCAACCCAAGTCTCAGCACTCAGGTATTCCAGATTAAGCCACAGCTGTGTGTGCTGGGGCATTTGACCTAAGTAGTCAGCAGGCAAGTCACAACCAAAGGCCTCAATCACAATGGGGGCAGGCTGTAGTTTAGAGGCGAGTTCCCACGACAGAACCGTAATTGTATTGACGATTTGTGTTGTTGCCGTGGGATCAATATGGTGTTCTATACGGGCAAAGGCGCTTAGATCATCAACCCACAAGCGGACCGGATAGGACTCGTTGAGTTGCTGTGCTAAACGCCAACAGACGCCAATATCGCCGTAGTTATCGACGACTTGGCAAAATAAATCGATAGTCATACCTAGTAACTAATGGATGGCGGACGGAGTGTAGTCCATGTCCTCAGGTAAATAAGGGTGTTGTAGCTCGCCTTTGGCGTTAGGGAAAGAGGGTGCGCTGCAATCGTCGCAGAAATCGGGGTCAAATAGCCCCGCGAGAAACTGAATGGACTCAATCCCTAGGTCAGACAGCAGATTTTGTAAAATCAAGGCTGTGTCTTGATAGTGGGGGCTGGATATATCAATTTCATCTCGGCTGAAAATAGGCCATACGCAGCCGTATAAAATATCAGGATTACTGGCTACGCCTAGCCCTATACGGAATTCCTCGGTGTCTTCGGCACCACAGCGGGCGATGACGGCTGAAATGTCTTTGAGTTCACTGTCTGTCACCATGGATAGCCATTGAGCCGCAGCCTTAATAGCTAAGGGGCGCATTTGTTTATCACTTTCACGGTTGTTGTAAAAGTAGCCATCAGGGGGAAGGTAATAACTTTGGCAGCCTGCAAACATAGCACTGAGGATCTGCTCGCATTGTGTTTGCCACTGCTGCTGGGCTTGCTGTAGCGCTAATAATGGATTGGGTGATTCTTGCCACGCAAAAACAGGGGCGTGTTCAGGTACGGCAATGGCAGTAACAATAAATTTTGTATCGGCCAATAAGCTAATACCGTCTTCGCGTTGGTCTATTTCTATAGCGGCTGGTTTAGCCTCTAAGGCTAATAGGCCGAGTTCTGTACATAGCTCGTGTGTTTGAGCCACACTTTTAGGGAGCTGATCGAAGCTTAATAGCTGACCGAGTACGGCAACCTTAGCTTGACTGCCAGCATAAGATTTAAATAACGTGAGTAGCTTTTCGTGTTGGGTGTGACTAAGCACGCCGTCTGGGAGCTGATAGCGAGTCCATGTGGCAATAGGAGCTGTAACTAAGAGCACGTTGAAATGACGATCATTAAAACGCACCGTGGCGCTTTCAGCCATTCCTTCGATTAGGCTAGCTAAAATGTCATACAGGTCAGATTGATAGGTGGTGGCCAGATAATCTAAAAGTTGCTCTAGAATTGTACTGTTAGGGTCGGCCAATAAATCCAGAATGGTTTGGCTTAGTTGGGCCTCCCAGAAATGATCCTCAAGCCTAGAGCCTGATTGATTAAGGGCCTCGATGAGAGCAAGCAAATCGTGGGCTTTATGGTGCAATACAGAGGTGGAGACGGTGGAGTCAACCATGAGCATTCCTAACAGACAAGCAAAGCATACAGTGTACCTGTACTAGATAAATGTGGATATAAAAAACCCCTTGGGCGTTAACGGCACAAGGGGTTAAGACAGAAATGTGGGTGATTAGCCTACAGTGTCTGCAATGTCTTTGAACTCTTGGATTTGGTCAAAGTTCATGTAGCGGTAAATGTCGTCGCTATTGGCTTGCAAGATACCCATATCAGCCAAGTATTCTTCTTTAGTTGGAATACGGCCTAAACGTGAACAAATAGCAGCGAGTTCGGCAGAGCCCAAGAACACGTTGGAGTTTTTACCCAAACGGTTCGGGAAGTTACGTGTGCTGGTGGACATAACTGTTGCACCTTCACGAACCTGAGCTTGGTTACCCATACATAAGGAACAGCCTGGCATTTCCATACGAGCACCCGCTGAACCTAGAATACCGTAGTGGCCTTCGTCGGAGAGCTGGGACTGATCCATTTTGGTCGGAGGAGCTACCCACAAACGTGTAGGAATATCGCGCTTACCTTCGAGTAGTTTGGATGCTGCACGGAAGTGACCAATGTTAGTCATGCAGCTACCAATAAACACTTCGTCAATAGGCGTACCAGAGACTTCGCTTAATGTTTTCACATCATCGGGGTCATTAGGGCATGCAACGATCGGCTCATGGATATCAGCTAAATCAATATCGATGACAGCTGCGTATTCTGCATCTGCATCAGGCTCTAATAGCTGAGGATTAGCTAGCCATTCTTCCATGGCATGGATACGACGCATGATGGTGCGCTCGTCTTCGTAGCCATTCGCAATCATCCACTTTAATAGGGTGATGTTGCTGTTGAGGTACTCAATGATTGGCTCTTTGTCTAAGCGCACGCTACATGCTGCGGCAGAGCGCTCAGCAGACGCATCGGATAGCTCAAATGCCTGTTCGATTTTGAGGTTAGGCAAGCCTTCGATCTCAAGAATACGACCAGAGAAAATGTTGACCTTACCTGCTTTTTCTACGGTAAGTAGACCTTGTTTGATCGCGTAGAGAGGAATGGCATTTACTAGGTCACGTAGAGTGACGCCAGGTTGCATTTCGCCTTTAAAACGCACCAAGACAGACTCAGGCATATCTAGAGGCATAACACCTGTTGCTGCAGCAAAAGCGACTAGACCGGAACCCGCTGGGAAACTAATCCCAATGGGGAAACGAGTATGAGAGTCCCCACCTGTACCTACCGTATCAGGCAATAACATACGGTTAAGCCAAGAGTGAATAATCCCATCGCCTGGGCGTAAGGAAACCCCGCCACGAGTGCTGATGAACTCAGGCAGTTCATGGTGAGTTTTTACGTCGATTGGCTTAGGGTAAGCGGCAGTGTGACAGAAAGACTGCATAACCAAATCAGCGGAGAAGCCTAGACATGCTAAATCTTTTAGCTCGTCACGTGTCATGGGGCCTGTGGTGTCTTGGCTACCGACGGTAGTCATACGTGGTTCGCAGTAGGTACCAGGGCGCACGCCTTGACCTTCAGGTAGACCACAGGCGCGACCCACCATTTTCTGTGCTAAAGAGAAACCTTTGCCAGAGTCTGCAGGTGCAGAGGGTAAGCGGAATAAATCTGTGGGTGCTAGACCTAGTGCCTCGCGAGCACGTGTTGTTAAGCCGCGGCCAATAATGAGGGGGATACGACCACCGGCACGCACTTCATCAAATAGTACGTCGGATTTAACAGTGAACTCAGAGATGACTTCGCCATTTTTTAAGGCTTTGCCTTCGTATGGGCGCAACTCAATGACATCGCCCATTTGCATTTGGGAAACGTCTAGCTCAATAGGTAGGGCACCTGCATCCTCCATGGTGTTGTAGAAGATAGGCGCAATTTTGCTACCTAAACAGACGCCACCAAAGCGTTTGTTTGGTACAAAAGGAATGTCTTCGCCAGTAAACCAGAGCACAGAGTTAGTGGCTGATTTACGTGAGGAACCAGTACCTACTACATCACCAACGTAGGCAATGATATGGCCTTTTTCTTTGAGTGACTCAAGCAGTTTGATTGGACCCACTTGACCAGGTACATCAGGCTCAATACCAGGACGTGGGTTTTTGAGCATTGCAAGAGCGTGTAGTGGGATGTCAGGACGACTCCACGCATCAGGAGCAGGGGATAGATCGTCAGTATTGGTTTCGCCTGTGACTTTGAATACAGTCAGAGTTAGGCTTTCAGGGACTTCGGGACGGCTAGTGAACCACTCGCCATCTGCCCAACTTTGTAAAATCTCTTTGGCGTATTGATTGCCTTTATCTGCTTTTTCTTTTACGTCGTGGAAAGCATCAAACATCAATAGGGTGTGTTTGAGGCTTTCAGCAGCTACAGGGGCTAGCTCATCGTTATCTAATAGATCAATTAACGGAGCAATGTTATAGCCACCTAACATCGTGCCAAGCAATTCAGTAGCACGTTTTTTGTCAAATAATGGATTGCTTTCAGTGCCTAAAGCCACAGCAGCTAAATAGGAGGCTTTAACCTTGGCAGCATCATCCACGCCTGCAGGTACACGATACGTCAATAAGTCGAGTAAAAACTCTTCTTCGCCCGCAGGAGGATTTTTAATTAATTCGATTAGATCGGCGGTTTGTTGCGCAGATAATGGGAGCGCAGGGATGCCTAACGCAGCGCGTTCGGCAACGTGTTGGCGGTAATTTTCCAGCATGTTGCAGGCCTATTTAGGTAAGAGTTGAAAGTGAGCTAAGCGTTGTTGCTTAGCTCTATTGTAAGAGTAACTGTAGCGCTAAGCAACAGTCTTATATAAGACATAAGACTGTTTAGACGTGTAAGTCTTGATGTTCGGGGTGGCGTTTGAAATACGTTGCAGTATAACTACATACGGGTTTGATTTTTAACTTGTTTTCTTTAGCGAAAGAAAAAGCGGCTTCGGTCAGCTCACCTGCAATACCGCGCCCACCTAGATCTTTGGGGACGATGGTATGAGTGATGGCCATTACATTGCCACTTAATTCGTAATCCAGCTGACAAAGCAAACCATTTTCATGGTATTCAAAGCGTGAGGCTTCTTTGTTGTTTTGAATTGCTAATGCCATGTATCACCTATTTAAAAAGAGGCAGCCAAAGCTGCCTTGTGGATGCGATTAACGCTGACTTATTGGGACAAAAGCGCGTGGCTCTGGTCCCGTGTAGTTAGCGGTAGGACGAATGATTTTCCCATCTGAGCGTTGCTCAAGAATGTGGGCGGCCCAGCCAGCTGTACGTGCAATCACAAAAAGTGGTGTGAACATAGAGGTGGGGACTCCCATACGATGATAGGCCACTGCGGCATACCAGTCCAAGTTCGGGAACATCTTTTTCTCATTCCACATTACGGTTTCGATGCGCTCAGCGACATCAAACAACACAGGGCTTTGGGCTTTACTGGATAATTTTTGAGCTACCTCTTTAATGACTTGATTGCGTGGGTCTGACACCGTGTAGACGGGATGACCAAAGCCAATAATGACCTCTTTGTTATGCACACGAGCAAAAATATCTTTTTCTGCGTCATCAGCACTGTTATAGCGTTGCTGAATTTCAAGAGCGACCTCGTTCGCACCGCCATGTTTAGGGCCACGTAACGCACCAATTGCACCACTAATGGCGGAGTACATATCGGAGCCAGTGCCTGTAATAACGCGACTCGTGAATGTAGAGGCATTGAACTCGTGTTCGGCGTACAGGTTCATGGAGACATTCATTGCATGTACCCATTCTTTACTTGGGGTTTTTTGATGTAATAAGCGTAAAAAATGCTCTGCCATATTGTCATCATCGGTTTGTACATCAATCATTTCGCCACGATGACTAAAGTGGTACCAATACAGCAGTGCAGAACCTAAAGAGGCTAAGAGTCGATCGGCAATATCACGCGCACCCGCTAATGGCTGGTCGTCTTTTTCAGGTAGAACACAGCCCAGCACGGAAACCGCAGTACGCATTACATCCATCGGGTGACTGGCAGCTGGTAGGCTTTCTAAAACCCGTTGTAAGTCATTAGGTAAGCCTCGTAAAGCGGCTAATTTTATTTTGTAATTGCTTAGTTCGTTGGGATTGGGCAGCTTGCCATAAATTAATAAGTAGGCAATTTCTTCGAACTCACAAGCGGGAGCGAGATCAAGAATGTCATAACCGCGATAAAAGAGGGCGTTACCACTGGAGCCAACAGCACTGAGTGATGTGTTACCTGCGACTATGCCGGATAGGGCAACCGATTTTTTAGTGCGAGGGGTATTTTCGGGTGTACTCATGAGGTCTCCTCCTTGAGAGTCATCGGGAAAATGAAAAGAGCAAATACTGCAGTGTTATTCTTTTATAAAGGTATGATCTTATCGTATAGAAAAGCGAGACGAAAAAAAAGCCCGATTCAATCGGGCTTTAGTTGTAGCTTAGGCAAGTAAATCTTTTACGCCTTCGCGCTCTTCGAGTAACTCGTTGAGAGTGAAGTCCATGCGCTCACGAGAGAACTCGTCGATTTCTAGACCTTCTACCATTTTGTACTCACCGTTTTCAGTGGTAACAGGGAAACCGTAGATAATGCCTTCAGGAATGCCGTAGGAACCATCAGAAGGAATACCCATGGTGACCCATTTGCCGTTTGAGCCGAGTACCCAGTCGCGTACATGATCAATAGCAGCGTTAGCAGCAGAGGCAGCAGAGGATAGGCCACGCGCTTCAATAATAGCGGCACCGCGCTTACCAACGGTAGGAATAAAGGTGTCTTTGTTCCATGCGTCATCATTGATTTTGTCTTTTAAGCTAGCGCCATTTACAGTCGCAAAGCGAATATCTGGGTACATGGTTGGAGAGTGATTTCCCCATACGACCAATTTTTCGATATCAGCGACAGCGATGTCGGCTTTGTCCGCTAGTTGAGACAAGGCGCGGTTATGGTCCAAACGCAACATAGCGGTGAAGTTCTTTGCGGGTAGGTCCGGTGCTGATTTCATCGCGATGTAGGCATTGGTGTTAGCTGGGTTACCTACAACCAAGACTTTGACGTCACGGCTAGCTACATCATTAAGGGCTTTGCCTTGCTCAGTAAAGATTTTGGCATTAACAGCCAATAGGTCTTTACGCTCCATGCCTGGGCCACGAGGACGGGCGCCAACTAACAATGCAACATCAGCATCTTTAAACGCATCGCGTGCATCACTGTGGGCTGTCATGCCTTGAAGTAATGGAAAGGCACAATCGTCCAGTTCCATCATTACGCCTTGTAGCGCTTTTTGGGCTTTTTCATCAGGGATTTCAAGCAACTGTAGAATTACAGGCTGATCTTTGCCTAGCATTTCGCCAGAAGCAATGCGAAATAGTAATGCGTAACCGATTTGACCAGCGGCGCCAGTAACGGCCACGCGCATTGCGGGTTTGCTCATGAGTGTTGACTCCAATTGTTGGAAAACAGGGTACTGCAATAATAATGAGTTTAATGCTTTTTAAACCCTAGACCAACCTGAATTGTACGTCAAATTTCTTATATCTTATATAAGACATAAGAGTGTTAGACAGAATGGCCATTGCATGCCAAAATATCACCTACTTCTTTTTATCTATCGCTATCTAAAAATACATGTATCGATTGCATTGGCTTATTGTTCATTATGTCTGAGTCTTCTTCTGGTCACTCCCCCGAGCGCAGTACCGCTTATAGTCCGCTCTATCAGCAGATTAAAGCGCTCCTGCTTCAAAGCTTGGATCAAGGCGAATGGAAGCCAGGCGAGTCGATTCCCAGTGAGTTTGATTTAGCAGCGCGTTTTCAGGTTAGCCAAGGCACGGTTCGTAAAGCCATAGACGAATTGGCCGCCGATAATTTATTGATACGGCGTCAGGGCAAGGGCACTTTTGTATCCACTCATAACGAAGCCAAAGTTCGTTATCGTTTTTTGCGATTAACACCTGATGATGGGCATCAGCCCACAAGCCGCAGCGAGATCATCTCTTGTGAACGTGTTAAAGCGCCCCCCGAGATCGCGTCGTTATTGTCATTACGCACCGTGGACACTGTTATTACGATTCAACGTGTTTTGTCTTTTGATGGTAAACCCACCATTTTAGATACGATTTGGTTACCTGCTCAGGTGTTTAAAGGCTTGAGTTCAGAGGCTGTAATGCAAAATCGTGAGCCGTTATATGCCTGGTTTGAGGGGCAATTTGGTGTAAGTATGGTCCGTGCAGATGAAAGTATCCGCGCTGTGGCCGCTTCAGAAACATCCGCACAACGACTTCAGGTAGCGGTTGGAACACCGTTGTTACAGGTTGAAAGGGTTGCTTATACTTATGGTGAACGCCCAATGGAGGTTCGCCAAGGCTTATATATTACGGATCACTTCCACTATAGGAATAGCCTAAACTAAAATGATTGGCTTGTCTTCATGCGTAATTTCCCTAAATAGGCGAAAATAGCAAAGACGACTTGTTTTGATTTGTTGTAACACAGTTTTATTTTTTACTTCGAGGCCTAAATGTCTGATACCGCCAAAAAGCAGCGCCCGCAGTATCGCAATGTCAGCGTGCCGCAGATATTGTCATACCGTATGCCATTGGCTGCTAGAACGTCGATCTTGCACCGCATTAGTGGTGCGTTATTGTTTCTCAGTTTGCCACTTATTATCCTACCCCTTTTCGCCATGAGCTTAAGCTCACCGGCAGGCTTTGCTGCACTTAGCTCTGTCTTCGGTAATCCCATGGTGAAAATTGTGGTGTTGGCTTTAGTTTGGGGCTATTTACATCACTTCTGTGCGGGTATTCGTTACCTAGCTCTAGATTTGGGTAAAGGCAACGATAAATACACAGCAAATAAAACCGCTATCTCAGTATTGGTTATTAGCTTAGGTTTAACAGCGGTATTTGCTCTTAAATTATTCGGGGTGTTGTAATGGCTGAAGAACGTATTGGAACAAAACGTTTAGTCGTCGGTGCTCATTACGGCACGATGGATTTCATCATGCAGCGAGTCACCGCTGTTCTCATGATTATTTATACCTTGGTGTTGTTATTGGGTGTTTTATTTACGCCTGAACTCAACTACGAAGGGTGGCGTAATTTATTTGCTTTTAAAGCCTTTGGTGTGATGCCTGTGGGCCAATTATTAGCAACATTATTCTTTATGTCTTTAGCTTGGCACGCATGGATTGGTGTGCGCGACATTTGGATGGATTACGTTAAATCAACAGGCGTTCGCCTAGCCCTCCAAGCCTTCACTGGTTTGTGGCTCGTTGGTTCTATTATTTATTTTGCACAAATTATCTGGAGCCTGTAACCGTGGCTGCTATTAAAACTTCTTTACCACGCCGCCAGTTTGATGTGGTGGTAGTTGGCGCCGGCGGTGCCGGTATGCGCTGTTCTTTGCAGTTGGCCGAAGCCGGTCTGTCTGTAGCTGTTTTATCTAAAGTGTTCCCTACGCGTTCTCATACCGTAGCGGCTCAGGGGGGGGTGAGTGCCTCTCTAGGTAACATGAGCGAAGACCACTGGTACTGGCATATGTACGATACCGTTAAAGGGTCTGACTGGTTGGGTGACCAAGACGCCATTGAATTTATGTGTCGCGAAGCACCGAATGCCGTGTATGAGCTAGAGCACTTTGGTATGCCTTTTGACCGTAACCCTGACGGTACGATCTACCAACGTCCATTTGGTGGACACACTGCAAATAATGGTGAAAAACCAGTGCAGCGTGCCTGTGCTGCTGCTGACCGTACAGGTCATGCGATGTTGCATACCCTATATCAACGTAACGTTGCTGCACGTACAAACTTCTTTGTCGAATGGATGGCATTGGATTTACTACGCAACGAAGCCGGTGATGTGTTGGGAGTGACCGCCCTAGAAATGGAAACGGGCGAGATTTTCATCCTTGAAGCCAAACGTACTGTATTGGCCACAGGTGGAGCGGGCCGTATTTGGGCTGCATCTACGAATGCCTTTATCAATACAGGTGATGGCTTAGGTATGGCTGCCCGCGCAGGGATTCCTCTACAAGACATGGAATTCTGGCAGTTTCACCCCACAGGCGTAGCCGGTGCTGGTGTATTAATTACCGAGGGTGTTCGTGGCGAGGGTGGTATCTTGCTGAACAAAGACGGTGAGCGCTTCATGGAACGCTATGCTCCTAACTTAAAAGACTTGGCGCCGCGTGACTTCGTATCACGTTCGATGGACCAAGAAATTAAAGAGGGTCGTGGTTGTGGTCCTGATGGGAACTATGTGGTCTTAAAACTCGATCACCTCGGTGCCGACACGATTAACAAACGTTTGCCATCAATTCGCGAAATTGCAATGAAATTCGCAAACGTAGACCCCATTAAAGACCCAATCCCAGTTGTACCTACTATTCACTATCAGATGGGTGGTATTCCTACCAACTACAATGGTCAGGTGCGTACATTGGATGCCGACGGCAATTACAAATTAGTTAATAACTTGTACGCAATTGGTGAGTGTGCTGCTACAAACGTACACGGTGCTAACCGTTTAGGCACAAACTCCTTACTTGATTTAATTGTATTTGGTCGTGCCGCAGGTAATCACATTGTGAACTCTCACCCAGAGAAAGTTCATAGCCATGATGACATCCCTGAATGGTCTATCCAGCAATCTATGGATCGAGTCAATGCCCTAGAGTCCCGTACTTCTGGCCAGCGCTCCCAAGAGGTCGCAGAGAAAATCCGTCAGACTATGCAGGCTCACTGTGGTGTGTTCCGTACCTTGGATTTACTCAAAAAAGGCGAACACCTTATCGAGGAAATTGCGCCTGAAGTTAATGAAATCTACTTCCAAGATAAATCAAAAATTTTCAACACCGCTCGCGTTGAGGCTCTAGAGGTCGCCAACATGATCGAAGTGGCTCGTGCAACGACAAAATCTGCAGCAAATCGCACAGAAAGTCGTGGTGCCCATGCCCTAAATGATCACCCTGAGCGCGATGATGATAACTGGTTGAAACACTCTGTATGGTTCTCTGAGGGCAGCGAGCTACGCTACAAAGCCGTTCAGATGGAGCCTATTTCAGCTAAATCCATCGCTCCACAGCCACGCACTTTCTAAGCAGGTATTACGATGAGCAAACGTATAGTTAAATTTGAAATTTATCGCTACGACCCCGATAAGGATGAACGTCCTTACATGCAAAAGCTAGAGGTCGAGCTTCAGCCCACTGACAAAATGTTATTGGACGCCATTGTTCGCATCAAAAATGACGTAGATGACAGTCTATCTATTCGTCGTTCATGCCGCGAAGGTGTGTGTGGTTCTGATGCCATGAACATCAATGGTAAAAACGGTTTGGCCTGTACTACAAACCTAAATGATCTAAAACAGCCTATTGTTTTACGTCCGTTACCAGGTTTACCTGTAGTGCGAGATCTTATCGTGGATATGACGCACTTCTTTGATCAATACCATTCGGTGAAACCGTACTTGATCAATGATACGCCGCCACCTGAAAAAGAGCGTCTACAGACACCCGAAGCCCGTGAAGAACTAGATGGTCTTTACGAGTGTATTTTGTGTGCTTGTTGTTCTACCTCTTGTCCTTCTTTCTGGTGGAATCCGGACAAGTTCGTGGGTCCTGCAGGTTTATTACAGGCGTACCGTTTTATTGCGGACTCCCGTGATGAGGCTACGGGTTCACGTTTAGATAACCTTGAAGACCCATACCGACTATTCCGCTGTCATACCATCATGAACTGTACAGACGTGTGTCCTAAGGGGCTAAACCCATCACACGCGATCGGTAAGATCAAGGAAATGTTGGTACGTCGTACCGTCTAAGGGCTTGTAATGAGAACGTTAACTCAGTTAGAACGTGCCCGCCTGCGTTGGCGCGCACGCCGCGGTTTACTAGAAAACGATTTAATTGTGACGCGGTTTTTGGATAAATACGAAGCGGAGCTAACTGACGTTGACGTCAGCGCTTTGGATCGCCTGTTTTTAATGGGCGATCATGATCTTTTGGATGTGTTGTTAGCCCGTTCTGAGCCGCAGGGCGAGTACGACAGCCCCGATATTCATCGTTTGGTCGCAATTATGCGATCGCTGTGACTTTTAAGGAAAAAAGCAAAATGGAACTGTCAGATAAAAAAGCGACACTGTCGTTTTCAGACGATACCCCTGCAATAGAGCTTCCTGTATACAAAGGAACCATTGGCCCAGATGTTATCGATATTCGTAAACTCTATGGCCAAACAGGGATGTTTACCTATGACCCGGGTTTTATGGCTACGGCCTCTACCGAGTCCGCCATTACGTATATTGATGGTGATAAAGGTCAGTTGCTATATCGCGGTTACCCGATTGATAATCTCGCTAAAAATTGCGATTTCCTCGAGGTAAGCTACTTAATTCTAAACGGCGAGTTACCCACTCCCGAGCAGAAAAAAGAGTTTGATAGTGTAGTGATGCAGCACACCATGGTTAAAGAGCAAATGCATGGCTTTATGCGTGGCTTCCGTGCTGATGCTCACCCAATGGCTATTTTGACAGGTATGGTGGGTGGTATGTCGGCGTTCTATCACGACTCCACAGACATCACAAACCCAGAGCATCGTCGTATTTCGGCTATTCGTTTGATTGCTAAGATGCCTACATTGGTAGCAATGGCCTATAAACACGGCATTGGTCAACCCTTTATGTACCCGAAAAACGATTTGTCTTACACAGGTAACTTCCTGCGTATGATGTTCGGTACACCTTGCGAAGACTACAAAGTTAACGAAGTCGTAGAGCGTGCTTTAGATCGCATCTTTATTTTGCATGCCGATCACGAGCAAAACGCGTCCACATCAACGGTTCGCTTATGTGGTTCTTCTGGTACAAACCCATACGCTGCTATTTCCGCAGGTGTGGCTTGTTTGTGGGGCCCTGCTCATGGTGGTGCTAACGAAGCATGTTTGAATATGCTAGAGAGCATTCAGGCACAAGGCGGTGTGGCTAAGGTTGGCGAATTCATGGAAAAGGTCAAAGACAAAAATTCAGGCGTGCGCTTGATGGGCTTTGGTCACCGTGTTTACAAAAACTACGATCCACGCGCTAAATTGATGCAAGAAACATGTAAAGAAGTTCTAGAGGCATTAGGTCTAGAGAACGATCCTTTATTCAAGTTAGCAATGGAATTAGAGCGTATTGCGCTTGAAGATCCTTATTTTGTTGAGCGTAAACTCTACCCGAACGTAGACTTCTACTCTGGTATTGTTCAGCGCGCGATTGGTATCCCAACCGAGTTGTTCACATGTATTTTTGCATTGGCTCGTACAGTAGGCTGGATCGCTCAGTGGGATGAAATGATTTCTGATCCTGACTACAAGATCGGTCGTCCTCGCCAGTTGTACACTGGTGCAGCAGTACGCAATATGTAATCACGCATTGCGCTAGATTGAACCCACCCTTTAAGGTGGGTTTTTTAATGCGTGGTGATTTTAGAGAACCTAAGTGTGTGATTAGGTGTAGGTGTTAATCCTTGTTTAAAACACCATACGTGGAGGGCATACCTTGATGCTCCTCACAGCAATAACCCCAGGCTTTGAGTTTAGAGGTGTGGCCTATACCTGGGTTGAAACTATTGGTTGGGTCTAGCTGTTGATAGAACTCAGCCAATGCCGGTTTTGCGATATATAAATGCCCTACATTATGCTCGGCAGGGTATTCGGCTTTTCGTTCGTCTAATAGGTCCCACATACGGTGCTCATAAGCTAAAGGGTCTACGCCTTTTTTGACGATATAGTCCTGATGAAATACGTGACAGAAAAAATGACCGTAATAGAGTTTATGGATGGTTTTTTGTTCTAAGTCTGCAGGCAGTTGTTCTACCCAATCCCGATCATTGCGACGCAGGGCAATGTCTAGAGCCACAATATCTTCAACTTGATCACGATGCGCGTTTTTATAGCGTATAGCAGCCCCAGCGATGGCAAAACGATGCAAAAAGGCTTTGCTGCCTTCGGTCGCAGTGCATTGATGTACAGCGCCAGAAGGATGTTGTAAGAAATAACTTTTCAAGAATTCAAGTGTTTGAATGGCGGTATCGTCAGCAACTCGTAGCACTAGATGGTGCTCAAAGCGATCTCTATAATCACGCATAAAAGCGGGTAAATGATGAGGCAATAGTGCGGTGCAGGCTTGTAGTATTTTGTCGCTAATACCATACAAACCAAAACCTTCTAAAAAGCCATCCACACGATTTTTTAATGCAAAAGCGGCTGGTACTTTCGCTGTACCAAATTTATCAATAATTAAAAACGTATCTTTGCCGTATTTTTCTCCAATCTCAAATGCTGTTCTATGAATATATTCACCAGCAATGGGGAGTTTAGGTAGTTCGGTAAGTAGGTGGCGACGTATAGCAGTTAAATCTTCAGCGCGATTGGTGCCTATATAAAAAACTTGACTGGACTCAGAGGGGAAGGTGTCTAGGCGAACGGCAAATAAGCACAATTTTCCGGCAGAGCCAGAGGCCTCAAAAAGCAAATCTGGATTGGCATTAAAGCGTGCTGGGGTGTCGGCATCTACCTCGCGCACTACTTGCGCATAAGTGGGGTCAGAAGCCACCTTGTTTTGTGGTTGCTCAATGTCTGTGGTGCTGTAATCCCCATTTTCTAAGCGCTGTAAAATGGTTTCAGGGTCTTCTCCTAAGCGGATACCCAAGTGATTCACTAAGTGTAGTTGCCCGTCTTCTCGGACTTGTGCGTAGAGAGCTAACTCAGTATAGGCTGGGCCTCTGCGTACTAGAGCTCCCCCTGAGTTATTGCAGACACCTCCTAATACTGAAGCGCCAATGCAAGATGAGCCAATAACAGAGTGTGGCTCTCGATTAAATGGTTTTAGTTTTTTTTCTAATTGATCCAAGGTTGCACCAGGAAGACAAACCACTTGCTCTCCTTGATTGATGACTTGGATTCCATTCATGCGTTGCGTATTGATTAAAACGACAGGGCGATCGTAGTCAGTCCCAAAAGGAGTGGACCCACCCGTTAAGCCAGTATTGGCAGCTTGCATAATAACAATACAGTCAGCGTTAATGCAGGCCTTTAAAACACGCCATTGTTCGACCAAATTTGCAGGCTGAATCACAGCGAGTACAGGACCCTCGCCATACCGATGCCCTTTACGGAAACGTCTAGTTTGCTGATCGTGAGTGAGAACGTGTTTAGTTCCTACTGTTTTTTTCAATAAAGTTAGCAAAGCCGTATTTTGAGGAGCTGACTGATCCCACATGGTTATTTATCCTTTACTAAGCAGTCCGTCGTAATGTCTGCGATTCGGCGAGTGGCCGTTAGGGTCATGGCGACGCGCATTTCTTTTTCTAATAAGTGGAGTAAGTGGCTTACTCCAGCGCCACCCGATGTAGCGAGTGCATAGATATAGGCTCGTCCTAGCATGACGGCATCGGCGCCTAAAGCCAGCATACGTACAATGTCCAGACCATTACGAATGCCTGAGTCTACAAGTATTTTTAGATCTGATTTAACGGCATCGGCGATCGCCGGCAAGGCACGAGTTGTAGAGAGAACACCATCCAGTTGACGACCACCATGATTTGAAACCACGATGCCATCCGCGCCAAATCGCACCGCATCTTTGGCGTCTTCGGCGTCTAGTATGCCTTTAATTACCATGGGGCCTTGCCAAAAATCACGTATCCATTCTAAGTCTTTCCATGAAATGGAGGGGTCGAAGTTATTTCCTAGCCATCCCATGTAATCTTGGAGCTTAATGGGTTCACCAAAATAATGAGAGACATTACCCAGATCATGAGGTTTACCATGTAAGCCTACATCCCAAGCCCAACGAGGGTGTGTGATAGCCTGTAAGTAACGACGAAAGGCCGCATTAGGCCCACTCATTCCAGAGTGGGCATCACGATAGCGGGCTCCAGGGATAGGCATATCCACGGTGAAAACCAAGGTGGAGCAACCGGCTGCTTGAGCCCGTTCCAGCACATTTTTCATGAAACCTCGGTCTTTAAGCACATACAGCTGAAACCACATGGGGCGCTGTATCGCCGGGGTCACTTCCTCAATAGGGCATACCGATACGCTTGACATCGTAAAGGGGATACCAAATTGGTCAGCGGCTTGTGCTGCTTGCACCTCTCCACGGCGGGCATACATGCCCGTTAAACCTACAGGAGCTAAGACGACTGGCATATTGAGCTTTTCATTGAATAGCTCAGTGCGCAAATCAAGCGTCGACATGTCTTTCAGCACCCGCTGGCGTAAGGCAACCTTCGCCAGATCGTCTACATTACGTCGTAATGTATGTTCAGCGTAAGCACCACCATCAATATAATGAAATAAGAAAGGCGGCAGACGTTTTTTAGCGGCTAGACGGTAATCCGTGGAGGCAGAAATAATCATAATATAGGCGGAAGAATGGGAAAACGGTTAGAGCGCTGACGTCGAGCTTCGTCCTCATCGGCAGCACGAATATTTTGATCAACATAATTTAAATGGTGACCTATGGCTTGACTGGCTTTTTGAGAGTCGCCCTCAAAAATAGCGTGCATTAAGGCCTCATGTTGAGCAGTGAGTTGTTCAATCGTTTTGGGATCATTAAATCTAAACATAGTGCGACGATTTTCCTCGACCGTAGAGAGAACGAGTTTAAATAGTCCTTGCATGACCTGCAAAAGCACGACGTTATGAGAGGCCTCGGCAATGGCTAAATGAAAGCGGGCATCGGCTTTTGCTGATAAATCGGCATCACCACTTTTTTGGTGCTCCAGCATATTGTCAAAACAGCGCTGGATATGATCTTTATCTTGTTGCGTGGCACGTTGTGCTGCATGCCATGCCGTACTGCTCTCTAAGGCATGACGAGCTTCTAGGACATCGTAACGATAGAACGGGTCGGAACTCATGAGCTCGCCTAACGGGGCCATAGTTTGTGTGGGCCAGTTCAGATCATTAGTTTGCACATAGGTGCCGCCCCCCCGTTTTGTCATCAGTAGCCCTTGACTGGCTAGCATACGAATAGCCTCCCGAATGGGTGGCCTAGAGACGCCAAATAACTCAGCCAAATCACGCTCAGAAGGAAGACGATCACCGGGTTGCATTGTGTGTTCTTGAATGAGCTGTTGAATACGTTCAGCTATTTGATCAGATAAACGAGTAGATGGTTTTTGCATTGTAATAAGTCCATAACCATCAAGTGGTATTACCAGTTTGCCATATTTGCTACTTTAATGGAAGAAAAAAGGCAGGTAAAGTCAGGGTTATCGCTGATAATAAAATTCTGGTATTACCACTATGATTTAGTCAACTTGCCAAAGTGAGGGTTAAATGAGGCCTACAACCTTTAGTCAACCACCTCAGCAAGGCGTTTTATACAGCATGCTTTTTTTGCTTAAACAAGAAAAGCGCGGTAGTCACTATACGGCAGTATAAGCGTTGAGCCTACTCATCGACTTAGTCCGTGTGACGCTATCTTTCACCTAGAGAGAGTTCATTATGAGTTTGACCTATACTTTGCTGGCTTTAGCTCCGCTATTGGTCGTTTTTTTGCTGATGGTGGTGTTGGGTCGATCTGCAAAATTATCGATGGGGACAGCCTATGTAGTGACGGCCCTGCTTGCTTTATTTGTTTGGAATACTCAAGGTACGGTGGTAGCAGCAGCCACCGTTAATGGGTTAATTACAGCAGTCACATTATTATTTATTGTGTTTGGGGCTGTGCTATTGCTCAATACCTTGAAGTTTAGTGGTGCTTTAGTTGCTATTCGTCAGGGGTTTATGGATATATCGCCAGATAGACGGGTGCAAGTTATTATCGTGGCTTGGTTGTTTGGCTCTATGATTGAGGGGTCGTCGGGTTTCGGTACGCCTTCAGCAGTAGGGGCCCCTTTGTTATTGGCATTGGGTTTTCCAGCTATGGCTGCCGTGATGTCAGTCTTAATTATTCAATCGACGCCTGTGTCTTTTGGTGCAGTGGGTACACCGATGTTGGTGGGGGTTCGTTCAGGGATTGATAACAAAGCGGATGTGGCTGCACTTATTGCACCCATGGAGCCCATGACTTACTTACAGCAAATCGTAGAAAACGTCGCCTTATTACATGCTGCTGTTGGTTTTGTGATCCCCTTGATTCTGTGTGGTATGTTGACGCGCTTTTTTGGCGAAAAACGCTCTTTTTCTGAGGGTTTAGGTGCATGGAAATTCGCTATTTTTGCGGGCTTGGCCTTTACGGTTCCATATTATTTAATTGCAAAAACCTTAGGACCAGAGTTTCCCTCGTTATTAGGGGCATTGATTGGTTTAGTTATTGTGGTGAGTGCGGCAAAAAAAGGATTTTTACTACCTAAAACGACATTTGATTTTCCTCCCCGAGAGCAGTGGGAACCTGCCTGGTTAGGCACAGTGAGTACAGATGATGCGGCACGAGGTAGCAGCTCTTTTTCTGTAGTACGTGCTTTTTCACCTTATGTGCTTGTGATTGCTTTGTTAGTGCTAACACGTACTGTTCCAGAGGTTAAAGCCTTATTAACAGGCCCGGGTGCAACGCTAACCTTCCCCCGTTTATTTGATACGTCAATATCTAGTTCGGCTCAGTTTCTGTATTCGCCTGGCTTTATCTTGATTTTGGTATCACTCGCTTGTATAGCCATATTTGGCATGTCTTTAATGCAGTTTTCACGTGGGGTGAAAGTATCTGCGCAAACGATGGTAAGTGCAGCGCCTGCTTTGTTGTTAGCTGTTCCAATGGTGCAGGTGTTTATTAACTCAGCTGCGGCAGATGGCTCTATGGTTAGTATGCCTTTGGTGCTGGCTCATAGTGCTGCTGCATTAGCAGGACAAGCGTGGCCCAATGTTTCACCCTGGGTAGGAGGTTTAGGGGCTTTTATTGCGGGCTCAAATACGGTTAGCAATATGATGTTCTCTTATTTTCAATTCTCTACTGCACAGCAAATCGGCTTAACTCTTGACTCCTCTGCGATTGTGGTCGCATTGCAGGCGGTAGGGGGCGCAGCAGGGAATATGATTTGTGTGCATAACGTCGTAGCGGCAGGTGCTGTCGTCGGTATGTTAAATCGTGAAGGCGAGATCGTGCGTAAAACGTTATTGCCAATGGCTTTTTATGTAATACAGGCTGGGCTAATTGGTCAGGCGTTAATTACAGGCAATGGAGCTTGGTTTGTGGCTGCGGTTGTATGGTTAGCCATGTTCTTGGGGTTAATGACCTTAAAAAAAGGCCCTGTATTTAAGCCGGTTGCGGCCTAATATACGATAGATAGAAAAAGGGAGTCTTAGTGTTAAGACTCCCTTTTTTCACTTTAGATCAGCGGAAAACCAGATCTAGTTGTGGTTTTCAGTGGCATCTAAAACGGCGATCGCAGTCATATTTACAATGCGACGCGTGGTTGCACTGGTAGTTAGAATATGAACTGGTTTAGCCGCACCAAGTAAAATGGGACCCATTGCTACCCCATTACTACCCGCCATTTTTAGTACGTTATAGGTAATGTTACCTGCATCTAAATTAGGGGTAATTAATAAATTAGCTGGGGCTTTAAGCGTGGAGTCAGGTTGCGCTTTAAAGCGAATACGGTTAGACAAGGCGGAGTCTGCATGCATTTCGCCATCAATCTCTAAGTCTGGAGCCATCGCCATGACGAGCTCACGAGCCTTAGCCATTTTTCGAGAGGACTCGGTGGAACGACTACCAAAATTAGAGTGAGACAGAAGAGCAACGCGTGGCACTAAACCAAACTGACGCACTTTTTCTGCTGCCATAAGCGTAATATCAGCGATTTGTTCAGCTGTAGGGTTTTCATTGACGTGAGTGTCACAAACGAAAATATTTTGAGTGGGCAGCATTAACGCATTCATTGCTGCAAACACAGAGGTGCCTTCTTTGCGACCAATTAAATCTTCAATGTGAGCTAATTGGTGGTAGAAGCGAGTCGTAATACCACAAATCATGGCATCTGCATCGCCGCGACGGATTAACATGGCACCGATCAGAGTATTATGCTTACGAACCAAAGCTTTGGCCACATCAGGAGTCACGCCTTGGCGGCTCTTGATTTGGTAGTAGGCTTGCCATGTCTCGTTGTAACGGTAGTCGTCTTCAGGATCTACGATCTCAAAATTTACACCGGGCTGTAACCGTAAGCCATAGCGTTTGATACGCATTTCGATCACAGCAGGACGCCCAATTAAAATGGGGTACGCCATTTTCTCATCAACAACCGTTTGTGCTGCACGTAAAACGCGCTCGTCCTCACCATCAGCATAAATGACGCGTTTTAGCTGTGGGATTTCCTTGGCTTGTTTGAACAAGGGACGCATCAAAGCACCGGAGCGATACGTCATGGCAATTAAACGCTGACGGTAAGCTTCTAAGTCCTCAATCGGACGACTGGCTACACCAGAGTCCATGGCTGCTTTAGCTACAGCCGGAGCAATACGAGCGATTAAGCGAGGATCAAAGGGTTTTGGAATGATGTATTCAGGGCCAAAACCAAGATCGCTATCACTGTCGCTATTGACGTCGTCGTATTGTTCTTCTTGGGCTAGATCAGCAATAGCGTATACACATGCTTGTTTCATTGCCTCGTTAATTTCTGTCGCACCACAATCTAAAGCGCCACGGAAAATAAAGGGGAAACACAATACGTTATTTACCTGATTTGGGTAGTCAGAACGGCCGGTAGCAATCACCACATCAGCACGAGCAGCCTTAGCGACCTCTGGGCGAATTTCAGGCTCAGGGTTAGCGAGAGCAAGTACGAGGGGCTTTTCAGCCATGCTGAGCAGCATGTCTGTAGTGAGCAAACCGGGAGCAGAGCAACCGAGGAAAATGTCTGCGTTATCAATGGCATCCGCCAAAGTGCGGTAGTCGGTTTCCTGAGCAAATAAGGCTTTATTTGGCTCCATGTTGTCTTCACGGCCTTTCCAGATAATGCCGCGTGAGTCTGCTACATAAATATGCTCACGTCGCATACCTAAATTAACTAGCAGGTTCAAACAAGCAATAGCTGCTGCTCCAGCGCCGGAACACACTAGACGAACGTCTTCGATTTTTTTATTAACAACTTTTAAACCGTTGATAATAGCCGCTGAAGCGATAATCGCAGTGCCATGTTGGTCATCATGGAACACAGGGATTTTCATGCGTTTTCGCAGCTCTTTTTCAATATAAAAACATTCTGGAGCTTTGATGTCTTCGAGGTTAACACCACCTAAGGTGGGTTCCATTGCCGCAATAATATCGACCAGTTTTTCAGGGTCATTTTCAGCCAGCTCAATGTCGAAAACATCAATACCAGCAAATTTTTTGAATAAACACCCTTTACCTTCCATTACAGGTTTAGAGGCGAGGGGGCCAATATTACCTAAACCTAAGACGGCAGTTCCGTTACTGATGACTCCGACTAAATTAGCACGAGAGGTATATTTGGCTGCGGCCTCGTCACCCTCTTCGTGAATAGCCATACAAGCGAAGGCAACCCCAGGCGAGTAAGCGAGAGATAAATCATCGGCATTAGCCAAGGTTTTAGTGGGGACTACGGAAATTTTACCCGGGGTAGGGTAGGCGTGATAATCCAACGCGCGTTTTGCCAGATCTGCTTTGGCGTCCATCGTGGGGTGCTCCTGAGATAAAACGAAAATAATTAACTTATTTTAACCTGTCTGTATTCACTATGCGAACAGACTATCCTTATAGCGTGAATTTGAATCTTTAGCATGTCGCAGCGCACCATAAGTAAATGTTTGTAAATGCCAACAATCGTACATGAATACAATGATTTATCTTTGCTAAGATGCAAGTAACGCTCTGGAGGGTTATACTGAAAGGTATCGCTGTGAAAGGCGTTTTACGTTGCCTTCTGCTCTGCTATCCGCTAATCGGTGAAGCCGTGTCGCGGAAGGTTTTCCTGCATCTCAAAATGGGTGAAGCACCCATATAGGTGAAGCGTTATTATTATGTCATCGCAAACTGAACTGCAATCCAACTCATATCTCTATGGTTCCAATGCGGCTTATGTCGAAGAACTCTACGAGATGTACCTAGACAATCCGTCCTCGGTGCCGTCCGAGTGGCGTGATTATTTTGATCAACTTCAACATCAGCCCGCAACTGATGGCCGAGAGGCAACACGTGATCAGGCTCATAGCCCAATTATTCAGTCATTTGCTGAGCGCGCTAAGACCAATTCATTGATGCTACGCGCCGCGGCTCCCGATTTATCGGTTGCCACGAAACAGGTTTCTGTGCAGTCTTTGATTGCTGCTTACCGTTCTTTGGGCGCACGTATTGCCTCTTTAGATCCACTAAAACGCAGCGAACGCCCTTCTTACGCCGAGCTAGACCCTGCTTTCTATGGTTTGACTGAGTCCGACCTAGATCAGGTTTACTCCGCAACGAATACCTACTTCACCAAGTCTGACACCATGACATTGCGCGATATGCTCAAAGCATTGCGTGATACATACTGTCATTCGATTGGCGCAGAGTTCATGCATATTTCGGACCCTGTCGCTAAGCGCTGGATTCAAGAGCGCCTAGAGTCTGTGCATGGTCGTATGGACTTTTCCGCCGATCAAAAACGAAATATTTTGCAGCAGCTAACCGAAGCCGAAGGCTTAGAGCGATTCTTACACACTAAATATGTAGGCCAAAAACGCTTCTCCCTCGAAGGGGGCGAAAGCTTCATCGCATGTATGGACGAGGTCGTAAATCACGCAAGTGATTTAGGTGTGCAGGAAATCATCGTTGGTATGGCTCACCGTGGCCGTTTGAACATGCTCGTGAACATCATGGGCAAAATGCCTGCTGATTTGTTCGCTGAGTTCGAAGGTAAACACGCAGAAAATCTAACCGATGGCGACGTAAAATATCACAATGGTTTCTCTAGTGACCTATCCGCCCGTGGTGGCTCAGTTCACTTGTCTTTGGCCTTTAACCCATCTCACCTAGAAATTGTTAACCCAGTGGTAGAGGGTAGCACTCGTGCACGTCAAGATCGTCGTTTAGACACGACTGGCGCTCAGGTTTTACCTGTATTGGTGCATGGTGATGCCGCTTTTGCTGGCCAAGGCGTCGTGATGGAAACCTTAAACCTAGCCCAAACACGTGGCTACGGTACCGGTGGTACATTACATATTGTGATTAACAACCAAATTGGTTTTACAACGTCTGATCCGCGTGATGCACGCTCGACCTTGTATTGTACCGATGTGGTGAAAATGATCGAAGCCCCTGTATTCCACGTGAATGCGGATGACCCAGAGGCGGTTGCGTTTGTAACTCAGTTGGCTTTAGATTACCGTCAAACTTTCCGTCATGATGTCGTGATTGACGTGGTGTGTTATCGCAAATTAGGTCATAACGAACAGGATACGCCTTCGTTGACCCAGCCTTTGATGTACAAGGCCGTTGCTCAGCATCCTGGTACACGCAAATTGTATGCTGATAAACTGGTTGCTCAGGGTGTGTTGGCTGATAACGAGCCTGATGATATGGTTAAAGCATACCGTCAGCTCATGGAAGACGGGCAGCGTACCGTAGAGCCTGTATTAACAGACTACAAAAATAAATACGCCATTGATTGGACTCCATTCTTGAACGCAAAATGGACAGATCATGCTGATACCGGTATGCCTTTGGCAGAGCTAACGCGTATTGGCGAGAAAATCACAACTGTTCCCGAAGAGTTCAATGTTCACCCCTTAGTCAAACGCATGCTGAACGATCGTCGTGCCATGGCACGCGGCGAGCAAAATGTAGACTGGGGTATGGGGGAACACTTAGCGTTTGCTTCTTTGGTGGCAAATGGCTATGCAATCCGTATTACAGGTCAAGACTCAGGTCGTGGTACTTTTGTACACCGTCATGCGGTGTTGCACGATCAAAATCGTGAGCGTTGGGATGATGGTACCTATATTCCATTGCAAAATGTCGCAGAAAACCAAGCTAATTTTACCGTTATTGACTCGGTTTTATCCGAGGAAGCCGTTTTGGCATTTGAATACGGTTATGCCTCTGCAGAGCCAAATATCCTGACTATTTGGGAAGCCCAGTTTGGTGACTTCTTGAACGGTGCTCAGGTTGTGATTGACCAGTTTATTACCTCTGGCGAAGCCAAATGGGGTCGTCATTGTGGTTTGACCCTGATGCTGCCTCATGGTTACGAAGGCCAAGGTCCAGAACACTCCTCAGCTCGTATTGAACGTTTCTTGCAATTATGTGCTGATAACAATATTCAGGTGATTCAGCCTACAACTGGTGCGCAGATTTTCCACGTATTACGTCGTCAGATGTTGCGTCCTTTCCGCAAGCCATTGGTGTTGTTAACACCTAAGTCCTTGTTACGTAACAAGGCCGCTACTTCGCCTCTATCCGAGTTGTCCGAAGGTCGCTTTATGCCCGTTATTGGTGAAACCAATGACAGCATCAATCCCGAAAACGTAAAACGTGTATTAGCTTGTTCAGGTAAAGTGTATTACGACTTGATCAATGCTCGTACCGAGCGTGAGCGTGATGATGTGGCTATTATTCGTGTAGAGCAGCTCTACCCATTTGCCCATAAAGCCTTCCAAGAAGAAATGCGCAAATACCCAAATGCGACGGATTTGGTTTGGGTACAAGACGAGCCGCAAAACCAAGGTCCTTGGTTCTACATCCAGCACCATTTGGTTGAAAGCATGAGCAATAATCAAAAACTTAGCTACGCTGGTCGTGCCGCTTCGGCTTCGCCTGCAGTGGGTTATTTGGCTAAGCATAACGAGCAGCAAAAAGCCCTTATCGAGCAAGCATTTGCCGAAAACATCAAAGGCTTCTCGCTATCCAAATAACGCGCATAATGCACAATTAAAGACACATTTATTACACGGAAAATATCATGGCAATTATCGAAATTTTAGTACCAGAGCTATCTGAGTCTGTATCCGAAGCCACACTGCTAGAGTGGAAAAAACAACCAGGCGAAGCCGTTGGTCAAGACGAAATCCTGATTGATGTAGAAACTGACAAAGTGGTCCTAGAGGTTCCAGCCCCTTCAGCTGGTGTGCTCATTGAGATTGTAAAAGCGGATGGCAGCACAGTGACTTCCGGTGAAGTATTAGCTCGTATTGATACCGAAGCCACTGCATCTGCCGCTGCCCCCGCCGCTGCCGAGCAGGCTCCTGCTGCTGCACCTGCTGCAGCTCCAGCCTCTGTGACAGCTGCTTCCCCAGCTGCTAGCAAAATTTTAGCGGAGAAAGGCGTAGAGGTAGGTTCAGTTCAAGGCTCTGGTCGTGATGGTCGAGTAACTAAAGCTGATGCTGTTGCCGCCCAAGCAGGCGCTGCCGCTAAACCAGCTGCTCCTGCACCTGTGGCACTTTCCTTAGATGGTCGCCCAGAGCAGCGTGTTCCCATGAGCCGTCTACGTGCTCGAGTAGCCGAGCGTCTACTACAGTCCCAACAAGAAAATGCGATTTTGACTACATTTAACGAAGTCAATATGCAAGCCGTGATGGACTTACGTAAACAGTACAAAGATGTATTTGAAAAAGAGCACGGTGTAAAACTAGGCTTTACTTCTTTCTTTGTAAAAGCAGCCGTTGCAGCACTGAAAAAATACCCCATTTTGAATGCTTCCGTAGATGGTAAGGATATTATTTATCACGGTTACTTCGATATTGGTATTGCAGTAGGTAGCCCCCGTGGTTTGGTTGTACCTATTTTGCGTAATGCAGATCAGTTATCCATTGCTGAAATCGAACAGCAAATTGCTGACTTTGGTCGTCGTGCCCAAGACGGTAAATTGACTTTAGACGAATTAACAGGTGGTACGTTCTCTATCTCTAATGGCGGTGTGTTTGGTTCTATGTTGTCCACGCCAATCATTAACCCACCTCAGTCCGCTATTTTAGGTATTCATGCAACCAAAGAGCGTCCAGTAGTAGAGAATGGTCAAATTGTTATTCGTCCAATGAACTACTTAGCTATGTCTTACGACCACCGTATCATTGATGGTCGTGAGGCCGTATTAGGTCTAGTTGCTATGAAAGAAGCCCTAGAAGATCCACAACGTCTATTGTTAGACATCTAATAGAGGATAAAAATCATGGCAAAAAACTTTGATTTAGTCGTTATTGGTGCGGGGCCTGGTGGCTACATTGCTGCTATCCGTGCTGCTCAATTAGGTATGTCTGTAGCGTGTGTGGATGCGTGGTCTGATGAAAAAGGCAAGCCAGCTCCAGGTGGTACATGTACTAACGTGGGTTGTATTCCTTCCAAAGCTTTATTGCAGTCCTCTGAGCATTACGAACAAGCAGATAAACACTTTGCAGAACATGGCATTAAGGTTAAGGGTCTAGAGTTAAAACTAGATACGCTATTAGGCCGTAAAGACAAAGTCGTTAATGAAAATAACCAAGGTATTTTGTTTTTGTTCAAAAAGAACAAAGTGACATTTTTCCATGGTAAAGCAGCATTTAATGCAAAGGTTGATGCGGGCTGGTCCATTAAGGTGAACGGTAAAGAGGCCGAGGAATTAGTTGCTAAACACGTGGTAGTGGCGACGGGTTCCTCAGCTCGTTCTTTCCCGAACTTACCTTTTGACGAAAAAACGGTGTTATCTAACGACGGCGCATTACGTTTAACCGAAGTACCTAAAAAACTAGGTGTGATCGGTGCGGGTGTGATTGGGCTAGAGTTAGGTAGTGTATGGCGTCGTTTAGGGGCCGAAGTCACTATTCTCGAGGGCGCTCCTGAGTTTTTAGCTGCCGCTGATCGTGATGTGGCCAAAGAAGCCCTATCTGCTTTGACCAAACAAGGCCTAGAAATCAAATTAGGCGCAAAAGTCGGCGAAGTTAAAGCGTCTGGTAAAGGCGTTAGCGTTGCCTATAAAGACTCTGCGGACAAAGAACACAACGCTGAGTTTGATAAACTGATTGTTTCAATTGGTCGCGTTCCTAATACCGATGGTCTTGGTGCCGAAACAGTAGGTTTGAAATTAGACGAACGTGGTTTTGTCGAAGTGGATGACGACTGCCGCACTAACTTGCCTAACGTATGGGCTGTAGGTGATGTGGTACGTGGTCCTATGTTGGCCCATAAGGCCGAAGACGAAGGCGTTGCCGTTGCTGAGCGTATTTCAGGTCAACAACCTCATATCAACTTTGACACCATTCCTTGGGTTATTTACACCTCTCCTGAGATGGCTTGGGTTGGTAAAACAGAGCAAGATCTGAAAAAAGAAGGCCGCGATTACCGCATGGGTAAATTCCCATTTATGGCTAATGGTCGCGCCCGAGCTCTAGGTGATACAACGGGTTTTGTTAAAATCCTAGCTGATGCTAAAACAGACGAGGTATTAGGCGTACATATTGTAGGCCCAACCGCTTCTGAGCTGATTGCCGAAGCCGTGGTTATCATGGAATTCCGTGGTGCAGCCGAAGACATTGCTCGCATTTGTCATGCTCACCCTACGTTATCCGAAGCCATGAAAGAAGCCGCTTTAGCGGTGGATAAACGTGCATTAAACTTCTAATCGAGTTCAATGTTGTAGTAAAAGGGGCCGACATACGTCAGCCCCTTTTTTTCTATTATTTTTTGGCCTTGTTATGGATGTTATTAGTTATTATCAACAGGCTTTAGCCACTAAAGGCTATGCCGCCGATGCAGCACAAGAGCAAGCGATTCAACGTTTACAGCAGCTCTATAATGATTTTTTGGTGTATAACGAAAATCAGCAATCTCTATTAAAGCGTTGGTTTAGTAAGCCAGAGCCACCTAAAGGTGTCTATCTGTGGGGTGGAGTAGGGCGAGGTAAAAGTTTTTTAATGGATGCTTTTTATCAAAGCTTACCCATTGAGCGTAAGGCACGTTTGCATTTTCATGAGTTTATGCGTGGAGTTCATGATCAACTTAAAGCCTTGCGCAGTCAATCAGACCCCCTAGAGGTGGTGGCAAAGACGATTGCCCAGCGCTATGACATAATTTGTTTTGATGAATTTCATGTCTCAGATATAGCTGATGCCATGATTTTGCATAAACTGCTCTATGAGTTGTTTGAGCAGGGAGTCAGCTTTGTTATGACCTCTAACTACGAGCCCTCTTTACTCTATACCGATGGTTTACATCGTGACCGTATTTTGCCTGCGATCGCTTTAATTAAAAAGCGCATGGATATAGTGAATGTGGACACTGGTGTAGATTATCGTCGTCGTACCTTAGAGCAGGTTCGTCTCTATCTGACACCTATTACAGAGCAAACTCAGGATGAACTCAAAGAGGCTTTTTATGCACTAACAGGAGAAAGCCCTGCTGCCAGCTCTATAGAGATAGAAAATAGACAGCTTCCAGTGATAGCATGTCACAGTAATGTAGTTTGGTTTGATTTTAAAACACTTTGCGAAGGGCCACGCTCGCAAAATGATTATTTGGATTTAGTTAGTCGTTTCGAAACGGTGATACTTTCCGATGTGCCAAAAATGGCAGCTAGAGATGCTTCAGCGGCTAGGCGCTTTACATGGCTAATTGATGTATTGTATGACCATAAGGTCAAATTTATTATGTCTGCAGCCGTAGAGGCGGCAGAGCTTTATACGGCAGGACCTATGTCGGGCGAGTTCCATCGTACGGAATCTCGACTAATGGAAATGCAATCCAAAGAATATGTAGATTCTGAGCGCCGCCAAGCTGCGGTGTTGTAATTCAGTTCACACAATTGTTTTAGGTTTTAACATGACAAAACGAGTCCTCACGGGTATTACTCCTTCAGGTACCCCTCATTTAGGTAACTATGCGGGTGCTATTCGTCCTTCCGTCCGCGCGAGCGTACAGCCAGATACTGATGCATTTTTCTTTTTGGCTGACTATCACGCACTCATCAAGTGTGATGATCCCCAGCGTGTTGCTCGATCACGTTTAGAGATCGCAGCCACTTGGCTAGCGGCAGGCTTGGATCCCGAAAAGGTCACGTTTTACCGTCAATCAGATATTCCCGAAATTCCTGAGTTTTCGTGGATGCTGACTTGTGTGACCAGCAAAGGGTTAATGAATAGGGCTCATGCCTATAAGGCTTCGGTTGATCAGAATAATGCCAAGGGCGTAGATGTGGATGATGGCGTGAATATGGGGTTATATTCTTATCCCATCCTGATGGCCGCCGACATTTTGATGTTTAATGCGAATTTAGTCCCAGTTGGGCGCGATCAAATTCAGCATATCGAAATGGCACGAGATATTGCCCAACGTTTTAATCATATGTATGGCCAAGGCCGTGATTTTTTTGTATTGCCCTACGAGCTAATTGATGAGGCGGTTGCAACCTTACCGGGTTTAGATGGACGCAAAATGTCAAAAAGTTATGACAATACGATTCCGCTGTTTGAGGGCGGAGAAAAGCTGTTGCAAACGGCAATCAATCGTATTGTGACGGACTCGAAGCAGCCTGGGGAACCAAAGCAAACAGAGGGCTCTCATTTATTTGAATTATTCGAAGTTTTTTCTACTGCAGAACAAGCAGCGCAATTTAAAGCCGAGCTACATGATGGCTTAGGCTGGGGCGAGGCAAAAAAGAAATTGTTTGAGTTAATCAATCACGATCTGTCCCCAATGCGTGAAAAATATAATGATCTAATGGCTAATCCAGATCAAATTGAACAGATTTTATTGGCTGGGGCTGAAAAGGCTAGACGTATATCGATTCCATTGATGGCAGAACTACGAGCTGCCGTGGGTTTACGATCTCCCAATCAGGTGGCTGTATCTGCACCAGAGGCAAAGGCCGAAAAGGTTAAAACAAGTCGCTTTGTGAGTTTCCGTGATGCGCAAGGGTTTCAGTTTCGTATGTTTGATGCAGCGGACTCTGAGGTCTTCTTATCCTTACCTTTTGCTGATCCTAAACAGGCAGGGCAGTTGATTAAGCAACTACAAGCAGGACAATATACGATTGATCAAATAGAGCAACGCTATCATGTTTTTGTTGATGGGGTTCAAGTTGCCGAGTTAGATCAAGAGCAACAAGACCGCTTAATAGCGGCCTTGTCATAGGTATAAAGAACAGCAGTATGGCCCTAGCTTAATTGAGCTAGGGTGTAGAGCCAAAACTGGCGGCGCTGCGCTAAAGTTGATACTAAAATATGCTCTTTTAGCGTATGCGCACCATTACCATCTGCCCCTAGACCATCTAAGGTCGGGATACCTAAGGCTGCGGTAAAATTGGCATCACTTGCCCCACCCGTCATTGGGGCCTCTTTAAGCTCAAACCCTGCCTGCTGTGCAAATTGCTGACAGCGGGCTAATAGGGCTGCTGTGTCATCGGTACGAGCCATCGCTGGACGGTTTAACGTGAACTCTACCTCAATTGGAATATCAGGATTGACATTCGAGAGCTGTTTTACCTGCTGCTCTAGGCGTTCCGCCATTTCTGAATTAGGTACACGAAAATCAGCTTTGATTTGGCACCAAGAGGGCACGACGTTGGATGTGGTTCCACCCTTAATGACGCCCACGCTAACGGTAATACCTCGCTCGTAGTCTGTCAGCTTTTCTAGGGCTAATACCTGATGGGCGATCTCTTCAATCGCATTGCGACCTTTTTCGTGGTGAATACCCGCGTGAGAGGGGCGACCATGAGCAGTCACAAAAATATTACCGGTCCCTTTTCGAGCCGTAACACAGCGACCTTCCTCTACACGAGCTGGCTCACACACTAAGGTGTATTTGGATTTTTTTGCAAAGGCCTCGGTATAAGGACGGGAATAATGGCTCCCTGATTCTTCATCAGGCACTAGCAGCATATCAATAGGTAATTGGGTGTTGCTAGGATGTGCCAGTTCTTTAAGAGCGGATAGCGCTAAGACCACTCCTGATTTCATATCGTAAATACCAGGCCCAAAAAGTTTGTCGTCTTCTTGACGACATGGGTTCTGCTCTAGCGTACCAATGGGGTGGACAGTGTCATAGTGGCCAAGCACTAATATACCTGAACGATCGTCTCCGGCAGCACGGTTATGGATATGTAAAATAGGGCCAGTTTCAGGGCCTAGGTCTATGCGATCTACCGTTAATGGACTCTCTTTAACCTCACTCAGAATGAGATCTGCCATATCGCAGAGGGCTGCATATTCGTGAGAGGGTGACTCTAGTTCGACCCAACGAATAATTTGTTGCCGTAGGGCTTCGGTCATCTCATTAGTTGCTTCGTGATTCATCAAGTTTCATCCTTTACTAGGTTAAATCAAATGGCAAGCGGCTTCGTGTCCCGGTGCAATGGTTTTTAGCGTGGGTATGGCAAGCTTGCAGGCCTCAGTGGCTATTGGACAACGCGGGTGAAAAGTACATCCACTGGGAGGGTTTAAGGGGGAAGGGATTTCACCTTTAATGGGGGTAAAAGCACGGCCTTGTTTTTTTACATCCGGCATTTCGGCCAATAGCGCTTTGGTGTAGGGGTGAGCCGCATGGCTGAATATTTCTTTGCTATCAGCAATTTCTACAATACGACCTAAATACATGATAGCGACACGGTCAGAGATATGCTTGACTACACCTAAGTCATGACTGATGAAGAGATACGTCAGTTCATGACGATCTCGTAAGTCCATGAATAGGTTAATGACTTGGGCTTGGATGGATACGTCTAGAGCTGCGACGGGCTCATCACAGACTAGAAATTTTGGGTTCACCATCAACGCACGCGCAATCCCAATGCGTTGTCGTTGACCTCCTGAAATTTGGTGGGGCAGCCGGTCACGGTAGGCCTGTTCTAATCCTACTTCTGCTAAGGCGTGATTAATTCGATCAGATATTTCTGCCCTGGGTGCAAGCTTATGCACATGCAAGGCTTCGCTGATGATATCGCCGAGTTTTTGTTTAGGATTTAAGCAGGCTAAGGGGTCCTGAAAAATAAGCTGTACACCCAAGGTGTAGGCTAGCTTATCAGCACGACTTAGCTGTTGAACATGTTTACCCTCGAACTGAATGGAGCCAGCACTGGGTTTAATCAATCCGGCTACCATACGTCCCAGTGTGGATTTACCACAGCCAGACTCACCGACTAAGCCAACCACCTCGCCTTTGCGTATGGATAAATTAACATCCGTAACGGCATGTACCGTAGGCGGAGGGGCTGCCTTGCCGATAGTCTGCATGAGGCGATGGGCCATGTCAGGGGCTTTGCTGAATCGCTTATGTAGATCTGTGATTTCTATAATAGGAGCGACTTGCATTAGTTAGCCTCCTTGAGTAGCGGAAAGTAGCAACGGAACTGACGAGTCCCTAAGGTAGAAACCTCTGGGGCCCGTTCTGCACAGGATGGATGGGCATAAGGGCAGCGAGGGCGAAAGGAACATCCCTGCTCACGCCCTGTTAGGGTTGGCGCCATGCCATCAATTTGTTTCAAACGCGACCCAGGCTGAGCTGAGCCGGGCATCGAGTTCAATAAGCCTTCGGTATAAGGGTGGATGGGCTGTTGTAAAACGTCTTTAACGGGGCCATATTCCACAATTTTCCCTGCATACATGACGGCCACATTATCCGCCAACTCCGCGACCACACCTAAGTCATGGGTAATCCAAATTAATGCTGTGTTTTGCTCTCGGCAGAGCTTTTGCATTTCAAATAGGATTTGTGCCTGAATGGTCACATCCAAGGCAGTCGTTGGCTCATCGGCAATAATGAGTTCAGGTTTATTGAGCATCGCGATAGCAATAGCAACGCGCTGACGCATACCACCTGAGAATTCATGCGGGTAGTTGTGTAAGCGTGACTCGGGAGAGGGGATTCCCACCTGAGCTAGAGCATCACAGCAGCGCTGTCGCGCTTGTGCCTTATCGGTCTCTGGGTAGTGAGTCAAAATGGCTTCCATCATTTGCTCTCCTACCTTGAGCACTGGGTTCAGTGTCATGAGAGGGTCTTGGAAGATCATGGCAATGCGATCACCACGCAATTGGCGTAGCTGCTCTTCAGTGAGTTGACAGAGGTCGGTGCCATTGAACAGCACTTGTCCATCAACCACCTCTCCAGGTGGGTCAATGAGGCCAATTAAGGAAAACCCAGTGACGGATTTACCTGAGCCGGATTCGCCGACTAGACCGACGATCTCCCCACGTTTTACCGTGAGGTCCACGCCGTCTACAGCCAACCATGCGCCTTCTTCGGTATGAAAGGCGGTTTGTAAACCGTTTACCGTTAATAAAGTCGAGTCTGTCATTAGCGTCGTGGGTCCAAGCTTTCACGTAGGCGATCACCTACTATATTGATAGAAAGAATTAAAAATAACAAAGCCAAACCTGGGAAAATACTGATCCAGTAATCGCCTGAAAGTAGGTATTCAAAACCACTGGCGATGAGTAATCCAAGCGAAGGCTCGGTAACCGGTACACCGACTCCTAAAAAGGAAAGGGTGGCCTCTAGCACAATAGCTGTTGCAATTTGGATGGTGGCAAATACCATGATGGGGCCAAAGCAGTTTGGCATTAAGTGTTTAAACATAATGCGCCACGGCGAAAACCCGAGGTTAATTGCGGCTTCAATGTACTCTTTGCGTCGTTCTTGTAGGGCGCGGCCACGCATAATACGAGCGTAATGAGCCCATTGCACGATAACCAAGGCAATAATGACTTTGTCTATGCCTCGACCAAGGACTGAGAGTAAAACCAGTGCCACTAAAATAGTCGGAAAACCCAGAATAAAGTCAACGGTGCGCATGATAAGACTATCAACCCAACTGCCATGATAGGCCGCAATTAAGCCCATTAACATGCCAATTAAAGCTGAAAGTACGACTGCACCCAGACCAACTAATAGACTAATACGCAAGCCATATAAAATAGCACTGAGCATGTCTCGACCCTGTGCATCGGTTCCTAGCCAGTAGGTCATGCCACTAAAGCTTTCAGAGCCAGGTGCGAGCCGTCCGTCCATAATATCTAGCGATAATAAGTCGTAAGGATTTTGTGGCGCAAAATAGGGGGCGATTAAAATAACGGCAATTAACAAAAACAAGATGAATAGAGACCGTTTGGTTGAGGGCCTACTACGCAACCGTTTTAAAATCTTTTTGCGCTGCGGGGTGTTTTGTAAGGGTTTAACCGTTGGAATCGCCGCTGGTTGCCCTTCGGTTACTAAATGAGGGGTAGTCATTAGGCGCTAGGCTCCAAAAGTTGAACACGAGGATCTAATACAGCGTATAGAATATCGACGACTAGATTGATAATGACAAAAAGCATAGTGACCAACATGACATAGGCGACGATCACCGGACGGTCTAGTTGATACACACTGTCGATGAGTAGCTTGCCCATACCAGGCCAAGAGAAAACAGTTTCGGTAATGGTGGAGTAAGCAATTAATGTACCTAACTCCATACCAATCACCGTGACGACGGGGATCATGATGTTACGTAAAATATGACGACGCACAATACGACCAGGTTTTACCCCTTTAGCACGGGCAAAGCGTACATAGTCTTGGCTTTGGGCTTCGCTCACACCAGAGGCCGTCATGCGTAAAATTAATGCAATATTAGCCACGGCTAAGTTCACTGCTGGTAAAGCAATATGGCTCCAGCCTTGGGCGCTAAAAATACTGAGAGGTACACCTAAAATTTCAACGGTTGGGCCTCGACCCGAGGCCGGTAACCAACCTAACCAGACGGCAAATAATAGAATAAACACCATCCCTTGCCAGAAGTTTGGCAAAGAGAAACCAAGCACAGAGGTGTTCATAATGCTTTTGCCTAGCCAGTTATCACGGTGTAGGCCTGCAATTAAACCTAAGGGGATACCAAGTAAACAAGTTAAGCTAATGGCGACTAGAACTAACTCTAAAGTCGCAGGAAAGCGCTGTAAAATGAGCTCTACTGCAGACATGCCGTGAACAAAGGAGTTCCCTAAGTCACCCTGTAAGGCACGCCATAAAAAATTGAGGTATTGTTGCCAGAGTGGCTGATCAAGCCCGAGACGGGCGATCAGCGCATCGCGCTGATCTTGACCTACGTCTGGGCTGACAAGTAGTTCGATGGGGTCGCCTACGGTGTAGACAGCAAAAAACACCACCACAGAAACCGCTAACAATACTGCTAAGCTTTGCAGTAGTCTGCGTACAATAAAAACGGCCAAGATTCGACTCCTATGTCAGCCTACGGGATTAGTGCTTAGTTAGCGAGAGTGGCATGTGTAGCCATCGTACGTTGATCTGCTCGACCTACGTAATTAATGCCTTTACGAAATGCCCAAACGCCGCTTTCAAAATGCAGAGGGATATGGCCCATATCATTGAGTGATAGTTGAACGGCTTGCTGTAAAAGCTGGCTACGTTTGGCATCATCTAATGTACGAGTGGCTTCTAGATAAATGGCATCAAGCTCAGGGTTTGAGTACGCCCCATAGTTGCTGCTACCTACGCCTAGATCTTTATTGGTGGTTGTAACCCAGTACTGTAAAAAGTTGCTGGCTTCACCCGTTTCAGATCCCCAACCGCCCAGTGAAACACTAAATTCACGCTTTGCCCGTTTAGGGAAATAGACGGAACGAGTCATGGTGTCTACGTTTGTTTTAATACCAATACGGCTTAAGTACTGTGCTACGGCTTGTGTGAGCTGAGCATCATTGATGTAGCGGTCATTAGTGGCAGATAAAGTTAACTCAAATCCATCTGGGTACCCCGCTTCGGCTAATAGCTCTTTGGCCTTTTTCGGGTTGTACTCTAATGCAGGAGCTCCCTCAATGGAACCAAACATTCCTTCAGGTAGATACTGATTAGCAGGTTGAGCCACACCATCCATAATGCGTTCAACAATGGTTTTGCGATCAATGGCTAAGGACATCGCTTGGCGAACCTTAGCGTTCTGTAGAGGGTTATCCCCTTTAGGTGATTTGACTAGCGGGCTTTGTTCACGGCCTGCATCAAGCTGAAAGAACATGACACGCACTGAAGGGGTAATCGTATGACCAAAACCACCCTCTGTAATTCGTTTTAAATCACGAGCGGCCGGGTTTTCAATCAGATCAAAGTCCCCAGCTAATAGACCTGTTAAGCGTGGGCCTGCGCTAGGTACGGATGTCATGCGTACTGTTTGCCAGTCTGGTTTTTCACCCCAGTAGTTGTCATTACGCTCTAGCTCAATGCCTGTGCCTTTGACATAGGATTTCAATAGGTAGGGGCCAGTACCTACAACAATATCCCCTCTGTTAAATGCGTTGACATCAGGCCAGGCACTGGTTACGCCACAGCCATTCTCAGGGTCAAAGCGCAAATTGTCATGTTTAACTACGCCATTCCAGATCATGGGTACACGAGCTAATTCGTTGGGTAGTACAGGGTAAGGGGAGGCAGTAATGAGTTTGACCGTCGTTGCATCAGGGGCTTCAATGGCCTTAATACGACGCGCTACGTTAACGAGTCCACCCCCAATGGCGGTTTCATTATGAAGGATTCTACAGAAGCTTAGGATCACGTCATTGGCAGTAAATGGATCACCATTGGAAAAAGTTGCTTTTTCATCCAATGTGAAAGTCCATGTGTTCTCATCAGTTGCTTCCCATGACTTAGCTAAGGAGGGCTGTAGCTGCATATCGGGGCTCATACGAACCAACGGTTCAAAGATATGCGAAACCAACGCTTCGTTCGGGGTGGTTTGATGATAATGAGGGTCTACTGCTGTCGGCTCAGAGGCCAAACCAATTTTTAAGGTTTGAGCAAAGGCTGTGGATGCAAAAGCACAGGCAATGCTAAGAGCGACGGTTTTTACTGTAAATTCTAGACGCATAATGTCTCCAGATGAAATCAACAGAAATAATTGTTCAGAAAGAAGTATATAGAGAGGATGCTTTCTATACAATGATAAGAATTAGAGGACTATTTGCTTTTTTTAGAAAGACTTTTTAGGGTAAACCCTAGTTTATAGAAAGTAGTTGAAGTTTAAATTTATTAGAAAAATCAATTGGATAGTAATGCAATCATTGGCTTTTAAGTATTTTTATGAGGTGGCTCAGCAGGGAAGTTTGAGTGGAGCATCAGAGTCATTGCATGTAGCTGTTTCAGCCGTTAGTCGGCAAATTAATCAGCTAGAGCAGCGTGTTGGAACCACCTTGTTTGAGCGTAGTGCTCGGGGTATGCGTTTAACCGTAGCTGGTCAAATGCTGCTAAAACATGTTCGGCGTGTGAATTTAGAAACCGATGCGACATTTCAGGCGATAGCTAGCTTGCAAGATGCTGTAAAACACCCAATTCGCTTGGCGTGTACCCAAGGCGTAGCACATGAGCTAGTGCCTAGTGTAATGGCGCAATTTCACTTGGCTTATCCGCACAGTCGTTTTGATGTATTTGTAAGCAGCGCTAAAGTGGCAACAGAACGAGTGGCTACCGGAGAGGCTGATATTGCGATTACCTTTAGTACCACCCCCGCAGAGAACGTGGCAGTGCGTTATTCATGTAATGCTCCCGCTTTAGCGATTATGTCTACTCAGCATCCCTTAGCGAAACGAAAACGCTTGTTTTTGGACGATGTACAAAAATACCCGCTGGCTTTGACGGATAAAAACACCTCTACTTTTAAGCTTTATCAATTAGCGTGTAATCGAACAGGAAAATGGGTAGAGCCATCGGTATATAGTAATCACGCTGAGGCGCTTCATGCCTATGTCAGAGATACTCAAGCCGTGTTGTTTGCCAGTTATGTATCGGTGTCAGGGCGCTTACAGGCTTCAGGCCTGGTCGCTATACCGATTAAAAATACCGAAATGCATGCCCGAGTTGTGCAATTGCAAGTGATGCAAGGCAGGGAGTTGCCAGAAATAATGGAGCTATTTATTAATAGCGTGACACAGCGAATCCAAGAGATTAATGAACAAGCCCCCAGTTAAATGGGGGCCTGTGTATCGTGATGAAACGAAATGAGGGCGATTTAGTCTACACGAGCACCTGCATCTTCAACGATTTGTTTGTAACGTGCGCGCTCTTCGCTCATTAGCTTTTCAAATGCTTCTGGGCTGCTTGGCGTAGGAGTTACCATTAAACCGGCAAAGCGCTCTTTGACTTTATCGCTATTCATGGCGGCAGTGAATGCCTCATTGATTTTTTTGATTTCTGCCTCAGGTGTGCCTGCTGGAGCAACAATACCCCACCAAGTCGCTACAGAAAAATCGTTTAATCCACTTTCTTTTACTGTAGGGATTTCAGGCAATACGTCTGAGCGTTCGTTTGTAGTGACAGCCAAGGCCTTCAATTTACCATTTTGGATATTAGGTGCAGCCGTAGCGAGGTTATCAAAAGTGAAATCGACTTCGGCGGAAAGCAATGCCATTTGTGCGGGAGAGCCGCCGTTGTAAGGGATGTGAGCCACATCAACCTCAGCTTGTTTTTTGAATAGCTCACCAGCCAGGTGTCCGCCACTTCCATTGCCGCCTGAGCCATAGTTTAATTTACTTGGATTTGCTTTGGCATAGGCAATTAAGTCAGCCACACTGGCAATACCTAGTTTATCGGCTTGTTCAGCATTCATAACAAGAACGTTGGGTACATAGACCATCAGACTAACGGCACTAAAGTCCTTGTCGGCATCGTAAGGCATTTTGCTGTATAACCAAGGATTCACCGCATGTGAGGCCAAGGTGGAAATGCCAATTGTCTTACCATCCGGTTTTGCTTTGGCTACGAGATCAGAACCAATGTTACCGCCTGCGCCGGGCTTGTTTTCAATGATCACGGTACCTAGGTGTTCTTTAACGCCTTCGGCTAGAACGCGAGCACTCACATCAATTGGGCCACCTGCAGAAAATGGCACAATTAAGCGCGTTACATTTTGTTGGGCTAGGGCAGCACCAGACAGACAAAGTGCGGCAACGGCGATAACGCTGCGGCGTAATACAGGTTTAAACATAATAAGCTCCTATTTCCAATGAATACGCGCTTGGCTTGCTCGGGAGAGTAGAGCCTCTAGCGCGGGGGTGTCATGTTGTGTAATGACATGTTCTAGTTGATCTAATGACTGGCGTACTGCCTGTAATAGCGGTAAGACTTGGTCTTGATTGTCTGGCAAAATGTCACGCCAAACGGTGGCATCACAACCCGCAATTCGAGAGAAGTCTCTAAAACCAGGCCCACCTAAGGCTAATAATTGCTCGCTGTCTGTTTGATTTAGCAGGGCATCCATATAGGCAAAGGCAATAAGGTGGGGCAGATGGCTGACTGCGCCTAAGCCTCTGTCGTGTGCGGTGGCATCCATGATTTTAGGAATAGCCCCAACGGCTTGCCACAACTGTTGTGCTTGTTCTAAGGCGATAGGTAGAGTGTGCTCATCCGGACACAAAACAACCGTTTTCCCCTGATAAAGAGAGGCAAAGGGATCACTATGCCCTGCTTTTTCTTTGCCTGCAATTGGGTGAGCAGGAATAAAGCGATGATAATGGGTACCCAGAACCTGTTGTGCGGCAAGTTGAATGCTACGTTTAGTGCTACCCACATCCATAATTAAGGCGTGATCCGGTAAAGCAGGTGCGATCTCAGCTAAGAGCGGTGCTATTGCAGCAACAGGAGTCGCTATCAATACGACATCTGCCTGACTGACGGCTTGTGCTGCGGTTTGAGCAACCGATTGAATGACCTCTTGCTGATAAAAGTACTCGGCAGTCTTCGCAGGTACTGAGTAGCCTATAACGTGGTCAATTGCATGAGCTTGCTGGGCGGCTAAGGCAAATGAGCCACCCATCAATCCGCAACCTAATAGAGCTAGAGTTTTAGGTTCAGCCATGAGGTTATTTTTTCAATTTAGCAAAGGCTGCTGCCATGGCGTTATTACCGGCATCAGGTGTATTTCGTTGGGATTGACGATCTGCGCGTGGAGGGCGTGATCCAGAGCGCTGTGGTTTATCTTGAACGGTGGTTCTTTTGGGGCTTGGTTCCGCAGAGTCTTCGAGACGCATTGTTAGACTAATACGTTTACGGGGCTCATCGACCTCAAGGACTTTGACTGTTACTGTTTGACCTACACGAACCACATCACGCGGATCTTCGACAAATTTATTGGCTAAGGCTGAAATATGCACTAACCCATCTTGATGTACACCAATATCAACAAAGGCACCAAAATTAGCCACGTTGCTAACCACACCCTCTAGAATCATGCCCACATGTAGATCGCGAATTTCCGTTACCCCATCCATAAATTGGGCTGTTTTGAACTCCGGACGAGGATCTCGACCTGGTTTTTCAATTTCAGTAAAAATATCCTGTACGGTAGGTAAACCAAATTGCTCGTCAGTAAACTCTTTGGGTGATAAGCCTTTTAGAGCATCGGCTTGCCCTACTACTGCAGCGGCGTCCGCTTGAATTTTCTTTAAGATACGCTCTACTACGGGATAAGCCTCAGGGTGAACCGCTGATCCATCCAAAGGGTTTGAGCCATTAGGAATACGTAAAAAACCAGCCGCTTGCTCAAATGTTTTAGGGCCAAAGCGTTTGACGCTCAATAAGGTTTTTCGATCAGGAAAGGCCCCGTTTTCGTCACGCCACTCTACAATGTTTTCAGCTAAGGTTTTATTGAGTCCAGAGACTCGGGCTAATAGGGCAGCAGAAGCCGTATTGACATCTACTCCTACCGCGTTTACACAATCCTCTACCACTGCGTCTAAAGAACGTTCTAGTTCGCGTTGATTTACGTCATGCTGATATTGTCCCACGCCAATCGCTTTGGGATCAATTTTCACTAACTCAGCTAATGGGTCTTGAAGACGACGTGCGATCGAAACAGCACCCCGTAAGCTCACATCTAAGTCAGGGAATTCTTGACTGCCTAATTCAGAGGCGGAGTAGACCGATGCGCCTGCTTCCGAGACGACGATATGTTGTACTGAGGAAAATTCAGTATTCTCTTTAAGTAGCGCTTTCACTAATTGTTCGGTTTCACGCGATGCGGTTCCATTACCAATCGCAATGAGTTGTAGATTGTGCTGACGTAATAGCTGGCTGATGGTTTGGGTTGTACCCGCAATATCCTTACGCCCCCCAAAAGGGTAGACCGTATCGGTAGCAATGACTTTGCCTGTTTCATCAATAGCCGCTACTTTGACCCCGGTGCGTATGCCGGGATCTAGGCCTAACACGCGTTTATTTCCCGCTGGAGCAGCTAAAAGTAAATCGCGTAAGTTAGCCGCAAACACACGAGTGGCTTCAGACTCCGCCTCATCACGTAAACGACCAATTAATTCCGTTTCAAAAGCAGTTAGAAGCTTAACGCGCCAGGTGATGCGACAGACTTCGGCTAACCATTTTGCTTGTGGTTTTGCATCGGTAGAAAAGTCAGCAGGGCAATGGCTAATTTTGGCAACGCGCTCTATACACGGATGAGGACTTAGGGCCTCGAGCTCAGGGCTCAGACCTAAACGAAGTGCTAGTACGCCTTGCTGGCGACCACGCAATAAGGCCAGTACTCGATGAGATGGCAAGGTCTTGAGGTTTTCTGAAAAATCAAACCAGTCACGGAATTTATCGCCTTCCGTTTCTTTACCTTCTACGACCGTTGCATACAACATGCCATGTTGCCATAAGTAATTACGCATGTTTTCGAGCAGGTCGGCATTTTCTACATAACGTTGGGCAAGAATTTCTCGAGCGCCATCTAGTGTTTTTTTCGCGTCCTCAAATCCTGCTTCTATATTGATGAAGGTTTCAGCGAGCTGCAGGGGATCGCAGTTTTTGTCGGCTAAGATGGCTTCAGTAAGAGCCTCTAGACCAGCCTCTAATGCAATTTGGGCGCGTGTGCGACGCTTAGGTTTGTAGGGGGTGTATAGGTCTTCAAGGCGCTGTTTACTGTTTGCCTCTAGAATCGCGGCTTCTAGTTCAGGAGTGAGTTTTTCTTGCTCTCGAATGCTGTCTAGGATAGCTAAGCGGCGTGTTTCTAGCTCTCGTATATAGAGCAAACGGACCTCAAGATCACGTAACACCACATCATCCAGACCTCCTGTGGCCTCTTTACGATAACGGGCGATAAAGGGGACAGTGGCGCCGCCATCTAACAAGTCAATCGCAGCAGCCGCTTGGGATGCGCGTATAGATAGCTCTTCGGCTAAAAGTTGTAGGATGCGGGATTGGTCGATGGTAGATGTATTTGTCATGGTTTCCAGTAAAAAAGCGTAATGCTGTTGTGCGCTTTGTATTCAAGATAAGTGTAGCAGTGTAGTATGATTTGAGAGTCAAGATAAGTCTTGCGCTCTTTCCGCTTTTATTTTTTCTCATCATAATTATCATGCTTTTGCAGGACTTAGACGAGGTATTTGCTAATGATGGCCCATTAGCAGCATCGGTAGACCATTATGTGCTACGTACCCAACAACTCGAACTGGCTCAATCCATCCAACATGCTCTCGACACGCCTTCCACCTTAGTCGCCGAGGCAGGGACTGGCACAGGTAAAACATGGGCTTATTTAGTTCCTTTATTTTTAAGTGGTCGTAAAGCCTTGGTGTCTACAGGTACACGCACTTTACAAGATCAGTTGTTTAGGCGTGACCTGCCTCATTTGCGCAAAGCCTTGTCGTTATCATTGAATGTGTCTTTGCTCAAAGGCAGAGGCAATTATGTGTGCCATTATTACTTTGAAAAATACGAGCAGGATGAGCGTGGTTTTAGCTCTAGGGCCGAAGCCGCTCAGATGAAACACATACAGACATTCATTGAACGCAGTAAAACGGGTGATAAGAGCGAGTTGTCTGATGTGCCCGAAGATGCACCTGTGTGGCATCGGGTCACCTCCACCAGAGAAACCTGCTTAGGACAGGATTGTCCTTATGTGGGCGAATGCTTTGTCTTAAAGGCCCGGCGCAAAGCCCAAGAGGCCGATATTATTGTGGTGAATCATGCTTTATTTATGGCGGATTTGGCTTTACGCGAAGAAGGCATCACCGATTTACTTCCAGAGGTCGATGTAGTCGTTTTTGACGAAGCCCACCAGTTACCCGATGTGGCAACTCGGTTTTTGGGTACCACTATCTCCATGCATCAAATCAATGATGTGGCTCATTTGATTGAGGCAGCGGGCTTAGCTCATGCCAAAGGGACGACAGATTGGAGTGCGGTGGCAGGGGCAATTCGTTTGGCGGTACAAGAGCTACGTCTTCAGGCGGCACCTATTCAAAAACTATCTGGGCATAAAGCGACGTTTTTAGATTTGCCGAATGCAGATGGTTTTGACAAGGCCTTAGATGAGCTTTTAGAAAAGCTAGATAAGGTGATTAAGCTAATTGATTTACTCAAAGATCATCATCCTGATTTAGCCGCCGCTTACAAAACGTCTTTGCAGTTACGTGCGCAACTGTATGTGTGGACGCAGCCAGATCGTTTAGGTAAAAGTACATTAATGCCTGATGCTGATCCGGCGTTAGTACAGCAAATAGAACAAGAGTCTGTGCGCTGGGTAGAGCATGGTAGCAGTTACTTGCGCTTACACCGTGCCCCATTATCAGTAGCACAAATTTTTTCTCGCTATAAAGGCGATGAGCAAAGCTGGATATTTACCTCTGCCACGCTATCAGTGCATGGTAATTTTAATCATTTTGTGCATCAGCTCGGGTTATGGGAGGCCAAAGTCGAGGTTTGGCCATCACCGTTCAATTACCCTGAGCAAGCTCTACTTTATGTGCCTCAAGGGCTTCCTTTGCCTAATAGCGCTGATTTTTATCCTGCCTTTATTAATGTAATTATGCCATTTATTCAGCAGGCCCAAGGTGGGGTCTTGATTTTGAGTACCACTCTACGGGGGGTGGACCAAATGGCTGATTTGATTCAAGAGCGATTAGAGAACCTAGGACTGACTCGGCATTTAATGCGCCAAGGTGAAAAATCGCGTCAGGTTCTTTTGGATGAGTTTAGGGCTAAATCGAATGCTGTCTTGGTAGGTAGTGCTAGTTTCTGGGAGGGCATTGATGTACCGGGTGATGCTTTAACAGTAGTGGCAATTGATAAGCTGCCTTTTGCTCCACCCGATGATCCAGTTTTAGAGGCAAGGATTAAAGTCTGCCGAGATCGAGGTGGCAACCCATTTGTGGAGTATCAGCTACCAGAGGCTGCGATTGCTTTAAAGCAGGGGGCGGGGCGGTTAATTCGTACAGAAAAAGACTGGGGAGTATTGATTATGGGTGATGCTCGTTTGGTTGAAAAGCCTTATGGCAAAGTGCTGTGGCGTGGCTTGCCTCCTTTTACTCGGACACGTAGTGCCTCTCAGGCCTTGAGTTTCTATCAAAAAAAATGCCCAGAAAACTAATTGTTTACTGGGCAGAAAAAAGGATTAGAACCAGTTAATCGGATTCCAGTAGTTTTTCTTTTCAGCTAAACCATTTGTAAAGTAGCTTGAGTTTGGGTAGTTTTGATCCATGACTCGTTTGGTGTCATCACGTAGGTCATTTTTGCCTAGCTTATCGTAGGATAAGTACATGATGTAGAGGGCTCGTTCCGCAATAGGCACACCTTGAAAGTCGGTGATGACACGTTGCGCGCGGTTAATCGCTGCAACATAGGCATGGCGTGTGTAATAGTATTCAGCCACGTGAGCCTCGTTTTGAGCAATGGTATTGACTAGCCAGCTAGCACGTAATCGCGCATCATTTGCATAGCGACTTTCAGGGTATTGTTCGATCAGTTGCATAAAGGCGTCATAGGATTCGCTTAGGCCTTTTGGGTCGCGCTCACTCGGATCTTGCATCGTGAACTTCATCAAGCTTGCGCTGGGGGGCGTAAAGGAAATTAAGCCTTTTAAGTACAACATGTAATCACTACCGGGGTGATTAGGATATTGTTTTTGAAAGCGATCAATGGCGCCAAGAGCTTGCTCAGGTTCGTCGTCTTTCCAGTTGATATAGGCTTGGTCAATGAGCGCTTGTTGTGCGTAAATACCAAAAGGGTAACGAGCTTCTACGGCCTCTAGGCGTGTTCGAGCTTGTTTCCAGTTACCTGCTGCCATTTCTGCCTTACCGTCTTGATAGAGGCGCTCTGCAGTCCAGCCAATGGTGGGGTCTACGGTGGTTTTAACGGATCCACATGCGGCGAGTAGTAAGCAGGCACAAGTAATAGATAAAGCACGCCCAATGCGTTGAGTATAGGATAACTGGGTCATAGATGAGTTTAAGCGCGTCACAAGAGCATCCTTTGCAATGAGCAAATGGGTTTAGGTCCAAGCCAAATAAAATAATACCAATAAGAATAGCGTATTTTAGTGGGCTAAAGGGATTCTATGCTAGTCATTCTGTACAGTGCAATCTAAGCGTGTCAAAATTTAGCTTCATATTTAAGGTTTTATCATGAATTCAGCAATAGACCAGACAGAAAACAGCCACGCTTTGCAGTTTAATATCGCCATTAGTGCGATGCCAGAGCGTTTAGATAAAGTACTAGCTCAGCTAATGCCAGACCACTCACGCAGTCGAATCCAAGCGTGGATCGAAGAGGGGCATGTATTAGTTAATGGGCAACAGGTGCGTATACGTCATCAGGTATTACCGGGTGATGTGCTACATGTTACACCACAGTCTCGCCCAGAGGAGTTAGCCTATGAGGCCGAAGACATTGATCTAGACATAGTAGATCAAACCGAAGACTGGTTGGTTATTAATAAACCGGCTGGGCTGGTGACGCATCCAGGGGCCGGTAACTGGAGCGGCACATTATTAAATGGTTTGCTCTATCATTTTCCTCAGTTAAAACAGGTTGCTCGTGCTGGTATTGTGCACCGTTTGGATAAAGATACGACGGGTTTAATGGTCGTAGCGCTTACCGAAATGGCACAAACCCACTTGGTGCGTCAGTTACAAGAGCGAACCGTAAAGCGTGAGTACATCGCACTTTGTCATGGTTTTTTATACGGGGCAGATTGTATTGACTTGCCTATAGGGCGCGATGCGCGAGTTCCTGTTCGAATGGCGACGCAAAATGCGATAGCCCCTCGTAGTGCTCGCACGCATTACGAGGTCATTGAACAGGGGTTATTTGACAGAGGCTTAGCTGTGACGGCAGTGCAGTGCAGGCTGGAAACAGGCCGTACCCACCAGATTCGTGTTCATCTCAGCAGTCAAGGCCATCCCTTATTGGGCGACGATATTTATGGTGGAAAGCCCCTAGGAGGTGCAACGCGTCAAATGCTGCATGCGAGAGCATTGGCTTTTGATGATCCCACTACAAATAAATGGGTTAGTTTTGCTATAGACCCTCCAGTCGACTTTACCGCCGTCTATGAGCAAGTCCAATGGAAAAACAAATAAAGACGTTGACCGGCCCAGAGTGGCCGGGTGTGCGGTATTTCAGTACAACCCTAGCAGGAGGAGTCAGTCAGAACGAGTGGGCTGGCTTAAACCTAGGAGAGCATTGTGGTGACGAGCCTGAGCATGTAGCAAAAAATAGACAACGTTTATATCAGCTGCTGCCCAATTTACCGCATTGGTTGCAGCAGGTTCATGGTACGCAGTTATATCAAGCCCTAAAACCTACCCCTAAACAGCACACATGGCAGCAGGCTCCTGTTGCGGACGCGGCGTGGACTACGACGCCTAAGGCCGTTATAGCTGTATTAACAGCAGATTGTCTGCCGGTGGTGATTACGGATGAAAAAGGCTCTATTGTTGGCGTAGCTCATGCGGGTTGGCGTGGATTAGCCGATGGCGTTTTAGAAAAACTATTGTTGCGTCTGCAGCAAAATAGACCATTGCATACACGCTGGAGAGCATGGATAGGTCCAGCGATTAGTCAGGAAAATTTTGAGGTTGGCCAAGATGTATTTAATGCTTTTGTTCAAAAAGACAAGACCTTAGCTGCATTTTTTATTTCTACTAATCAGGCAGGTAAATATAAGGCTGACTTAGCCGGATTGGCTAAAAATCGCTTATGTTGCGCCGCGCAAAATAATATAGATATTGTATTAAGCCATGCTTGTACATTTAAGGAAAAACAAAGTTACTATTCGTATAGACGTCAAGCTAAAACAGGCAGAATAGCCACAATTGCCTGGTTAGAATAAAACGATATAACAAATTGTCATTCATTGTGTATAGTATTAGTAAGTACAATACCAAAATAAATAAAAATAGATTAGGTGTGAATACGGATTCGTTTTAATTGTTCATTTATTTTCTAAGGTGTTTAGGGTGAATTTTTTAAGCTCTCAAACTTGGCAGGCTCCCTCTTTAATCAATAAAGATCAGCTTGTTGAAATCCAGCAGGAATTCTTGAGTACTTGGCAAGAGTTAAATGTACAGGCACAAAAAGGCGAGTTGCAGCCTCCACGTAATCGACGCTTTAAGGGCGAGGCGTGGGCGCAGAATCAACAAGCTCTCCTTAGTGCCCATGTGTGGCAGTTGTATGCGAATACCTTAGAGCGTATGGCTCATACCGTCAGTGACAGTCCTCAGATGCAAGAGCGCTTGGCTTTTGCCTCTATGCAGTGGGCAGAGGCCTTGTGCCCGGCAAACTACTTGATTACTAATCCTGATGCTATGCATACCGCTATGCAAACCAAAGGTCAGAGCTTGCTTCAGGGGGCACAGAACTTTTTGCAAGATGTGCAAAAGGGGCGTATGCAGCAAACGGACGAGTCTAAATTCGCCGTAGGCGAGAACTTGGCCGTGACACCTGGTTCGGTAATTTATCAGAATGAATTATTGCAATTGATTCAGTACCAACCCCAGCAGGCTTCGGTATACGAAACACCATTATTTATTGTTCCGCCTAGCATCAATAAATATTACATCTTGGATCTTCAGCCTGAAAACTCATTTGTGCGTTATGCCTTGGATCAAGGCAAGCAAGTGTTCTTGATTTCTTGGCGTAATCCCTTAGCAGAAGACGATGATGGCATCCTTGATGCCAGTTGGGGTGACTATTTAGAACACGGTATTTTGCAGGCCATTAAGGTTGCTCAAGACGTGAGCGGCAGTCCTAAATTAAACACGCTAGGGTTTTGTGTTGGTGGGACGATGTTGGCTTCAGCATTAAGCCTAGCCAAAGCTCGTGGTGAAAACCCAGCTAATAGCATGACATTATTAACTGCTATGCTTGATTTCCACGATGTGGGTATTTTGCGTGTCTTTGTAGATGAGGCATTTGCGCTTCTACGAGAGTGGCAGTTATCAGGCTCAAATAAGCTGATGCAGGCCTCTGACTTGGCCACGACTTTTTCGTTCTTGCGTCCCTCTGAGCTAGTTTGGAATTACGTCACCAGTAACTACCTCAAAGGCGAGACGCCGTCAGCCTTTGATATTTTGTATTGGAATGCAGACAGCACTAACTTACCTGGCCCATTCTTTACTTGGTATTTCCGTAATACCTATTTAGAAAACAACTTAAAAGTGCCTGGAAAGGTCAAGATTGACTCTGTGCCTATCGATTTCAGCAGGCTTGATATGCCGGTTTATATGTACGCATCCATTGATGATCATATTGTGCCATGGCGCACTGCATATGCTAGCTCCGGTATTTTGCCAGGAGCCGATCGATTTGTATTGGGTGCGTCCGGACACATTGCAGGGGTCATTAACCCTCCGGCACAAAATCGACGCCATTACTGGGCTTATGATGCTGCAGGCGTAGCTGAGTTCCCCGGTTCCGGCGATGACTGGTTAAGTTCGGCTCCTAAACACGAGGGGAGCTGGTGGGGGGACTGGGATCAGTGGCTAAGTAAAAAGTCAGGCAAAAAGAAAACAGCGCCTAAAACATTGGGTAATAAAAATTATCCGGTCCTAGAGGCTGCCCCTGGTCAGTACGTAAAAACAAAAGCCGTTTCTTAATTCGGTCTTTGCTCAATATACAGAGCGAGCCATGATTATGGCTCGTTTTATGGTTGCTATTTTACAACGGTTTAACATCAATAGGGAGAACTTCCATGACAGCGAAAATTGCTTATGTTACGGGTGGTATGGGTGGTATTGGGACTACAATTTGTCAGCGTTTAGCCAAAGAAGGCTTTACCGTTATTGCGGGTTGTAGCCCAAACCGAAACGCACAAGAGTGGCTAGACGCACAGAAAGAGTTGGGTTTTGAGTTCCATGCTTCGGCTGCTGATGTGACGGATTGGGACTCTACCGTTGCCGCATTTGCTAAAATTAAAGAGCAATTTGGTGGTGTAGATGTCTTAGTTAATAATGCGGGTATCACACGAGATGGTTTATTTCGTAAAATGACAATAGACGACTGGCGTGCTGTAATGGATACAAATTTAAACAGTCTATTTAATGTCACCAAGCAAGTTATTGATGGTATGACAGAAAAGGGCTGGGGACGTATTATTAACATTAGTTCGGTTAATGGCCAAAAAGGGCAGTTTGGTCAAACCAACTACTCCACTGCTAAAGCAGGTATGCATGGCTTTACTAAAGCTTTAGCCCAAGAGGTCGCCTCTAAGGGTGTGACAGTGAATACCGTGTCACCCGGTTATATTGGTACAGATATGGTTCGTGCTATCCGCGAAGATGTATTGGAAAAAATCGTAGCGACGATTCCTGTACGACGTCTAGGCGAACCAGAGGAAATTGCTTCAATGGTAACGTGGCTAGCTTCCGATGATGCTGGCTTTGCTACTGGGGGGGATTTCTCCGTTAATGGCGGCCTGCACATGAGCTAATTCGCGTTTTGCGATTTAGCAAGACTCATTCGATGTGAACTATGACACAAGAAAACACACCAGAAACAGCTCGACTGATTAAAAAATACCCAAATCGACGTTTGTACGATACCCAAACCAGTGCTTACATTACGCTTGCGGATGTAAAGCAGCTCGTGCTCGCGAACGAAACCTTGCAGGTCGTTGACGCCAAGTCTGGTGAAGACATTACACGTAGTGTTCTGTTGCAGATTATTCTCGAAGAGGAAACGGGTAGTATGCCGATGTTTTCGGCAAATGCCTTAGCGCAAATTATCCGTTTCTATGGTAGTGCCATGCAAGGCGTAATGGGTAGCTACATCGAGAAAAACATTCAGGCATTCATTGATATTCAAGAGCGAATGGCTGAGCAGTCTAAGGGCTTATATAGTACGCAAATAGGTCCAGAGGCTTGGGCTCAATTTATGGCAGGGCAGACTCCTGTGTTGCAAAATGCCATGAATAGCTATATAGAACAGAGTAAAAATCTGTTTGTACAGATGCAGGATCAAATGCAGGGCCAGACATTAACTATGTTTAATGCTTTCCCTTTTAATCCTGTGGCGCCCAAAAAAGAGTAAGTTTGCACAGACTAAAACCCCAGCCTCTCTTTGTGGAGACTGGGGTTTTTTTTATTTAAGAGCGAGTTTTAATGTCAATAAATACCCAACCGAACAACCCTTTGCATGGCATTACGTTGAAAATGGTGGTGACTGCCTTGTATAACCACTATGGCTGGGAGGGCCTAGCTAAGCAAGTGAATATAAACTGCTTTAAGAATGAGCCATCCATCAAGTCGGCCTTGACGTTTTTGCGCAAAACGGAATGGGCGCGTTTAGAGGTTGAGCAATTGTACTTAAGAACTTTTGCTTAATTTTTGACAGGATAAATGAATAGTTGGATTTAAGACGAAAAAAAACCGAAATCAAAAGATTTCGGTTTTTTAAATTTGGTTGCGGGAGCCAGATTTGAACTGACGACCTTCGGGTTATGAGCCCGTCAATTCGCTTTTTACCTTAATGAATATCATATATAAATCAATAGCTTATGTGGCTTACTTGTTTTTAGCAACGGCTAAATAACAAAAAACTCTCTAAAAAATATTTCGTGATTTTGCATGTTTTTTGAGAGGGTGAGTGACGGTCGGGTGTTAGTTATAGGAATCCTCATTGCTCTTAGTACAATGTGTTATGACAACGAGGTGTAGATGAGGGGTATAAATGCGTAGTGCTCAAAATTTGCTTGATGAACTCAATGCTGTGGATGAGTCAATTCGTATCGAAGCTAAGCGGGCTAGTGATTTAGGCAAATCAGTTTTAGAGACTGTAATAGCCTTTGCTAATGAGCCGGGGTTAGATGGTGGTTATTTATTACTAGGGGTAGATTGGAGCGTTAATAACAAAGGTGATACGGTTTATATACCTGCTGGTTTAGTGGATCCAGATAAAATTCAAAAAGATTTGGCTACACAGTGTGCCACTCAGTTGAATGTAACGTTACGCCCCTATATGCAAGTAGAGCTTGTTAATGGTTGCGCGTTATTAGTGGTCTATGTGCCTGAACTAGAAAGCCATCTAAAGCCAGTTTATAAACAGGCGACGGGTTTGCCCAAGGGCGCCTATAGGCGTATTGGTTCTACAGATCAGCGTTGTGTAGATGAAGACTTATGGGTACTTAGGGGGACACATCAGTCGATGTACGGGCCTGATTCTAGTGTTATGCCCTATGCTCGTATGGAGGATTTCGACCCTCAAGTTATTGAGCTTTATCGTCGTGAAAGAGCGCGTGTGAATACGAATGCCGAGGAGCTGCTTTATAATAACGAGGATCTGCTTGAGGCGTTAGGTGCTGTACGACGTGAAGGAGATCAGTTATTACCGACTTTGGCGGGAGTATTGCTTTTTGCAAAACCAATAGCTTTACGCTGTTTGCTGCCTATGGTCAAAATCGATTACATACGGATTGCTGGTTTGGAGTGGGTGGAGGATCCACATAAACGTTTTCAGTCTTCTATTGAAGTTCGTAAGCCATTATTGCAGGCTTTATCTGCAGCGGAAGCCAGTATTATTGACGACTTGCCCAAGGGGTTTTATCTACCAGAGGGGCAGCTGCAAAGTATTCAAGAGCCTATTATGCCTCGTAAGATCATACGAGAAGCCTTAGCTAATGCGGTGATGCATCGGACTTATATTAAACATAGCCCTATTCAAATTGTACGTTATAGCAATCGTATTGAAATCCGAAATCCAGGTCATTCACTTAAACCTATGGAGCAGCTTGGCACTCCCGGATCATGGCCACGCAATCCGGTCATAGCTGCTGTTTTACATGATTTAAACTTAGCCGAGGCCAAAGGAACGGGAATTCGTAGTATGCGTCGATTAGCGATTGAGGCAGGCTTACCTTTACCTGAATTTAAGACGGATCGAATTGGAGATAGCTTTAGCGTTAGTTTATATTTGCATAATTTAATCAATGAAGATGATCATGCTTGGTTGCGCTCATTAACTCCCGAGACATTGGATGAGGAGGAGGCAAAAGTTCTTATTTATGCTCGTGCCACAGGTGCGGTCGATAATGCTGCTTGCAGGGATTTTTCTGGTCTGGATACCCTGAGTGCAAGTAAGACACTGCGCAAATTGCGTGATAAGGGATTATTAATTAAACAGGGTAGCGGTAATAGAACGTATTATATTTTAAGAAGTGAAGCGAATTTACATGGAATCCCCCCAAGCTCACAGCTCGAAGCTGGGGGGGATCATGGCATAAGCTTGGGGGGATCCTCTGAAACCTCCCAGCTCCTCCCCATTATCCCCCCTAGTTTACAAACACGCCTACCTGCAGTCGGTACAAGGCCTAGGCAGCAGGAAGTGCGTGAGTTGATTTTAGATCTATGTCAGTTACAGCCGCTGACGGCGAACCAGTTATGTCAGCTCTTAGGTAGGAAAGACAGTAAAGAGTTACGCCGTACCTACTTACGTCCCCTGTTAGAAGAGGGCGTGCTAAAAATGCTTTATCCTGAAACAGAGAATCATCCTAATCAGGCTTATGTTCTAGTGAGTAACTAAAATGAGTCTTCAAAAACTAAAACAGCGTGCTTTAACGAACCCTGAAGTGAGGGTTGAATACGAAAAATTGGATAGTGAGTTCGATCTGATCGATAAGCTACTTTCAATGCGTACTAAAGCTGGCCTGACACAAGAGCAGCTAGCAGAGAGAATGCAGACACAAAAAAGTAACGTCAGTCGTTTAGAAAATGGGAACACTAACCCAAGCTGGTCTACACTTCTTAAGTATGCTTACGCTTGTGGTTTTGAGTTGTCACTTAAACCGCAGAAAATGTAGGTAGCACAAACTAAAACCCACTAATAACAGCTCCAGCGATAATGCCGGTAATGGTGTCTATGATGTGGGAGCGTCACTGAGTTCTGTCATCTTGAACCTCTTCACTTTATACAAACTAACCTATCCTTATCGCAGACTAGCTATTAGTTGGCGCTTCATAATACTTAGTATCTCTCTACTGCTTGTCGCAGGCTGGGGCATGGTGTTGTTTTGTAACTATCCCCTAAAATAATACAGCTGAAGCGTAGAATTTTTCTTACACTAAGAAAAAAGGATTTTTACGATGAGCAAACGGATGACAGAAAGCCAAATTGTGGCGATGTTGAAAGAAGCGCAAGCTGGGATACCGATTAAAGAGCTGTGCCGCAAGCATCATGTAGGTAACTCCACATTTTATAAATGGCGAGCCAAATATGGCGGCATGGAGCTCTCCGACGTAAAACGACTCAAAGAGCTTGAGGAGGAGAATCGTCGCTTAAAGCAGATGTATGCTGATTTAAGTTTGAAGTCTCAGTTGCAGGAAGAAATCATAAAAAAGCTGTAGTGCCTGTTGCGACGCGTAAAGACTGGGCAAAAGCGCTACAGGCACAGCATGACATCCGCGTTGTTTTAAGCTGCATGATTACGGGGATGAGTCGCACCGCGTTTTACTATCAGCCTAAACGTTGTGATGATAGCGAGGTAATTACAGTGCTAAACACGCTGGTTGAAAGACATCAACGTTGGGGGTTCCCCAAGTGTTTTAAGCGCATACGCGCTTTAGGTTACCGCTGGAATCATAAGCGTGTACAGCGTGTTTATAATGCATTGCGACTCAACATAAAGACAAAGCGCAAGCAACGCGTGCCTGCTCGCCAACCCGAACCACTCGTCGTACCTAAAAGTACGGGTCAGTGTTGGTCGATGGATTTTATGTCGGACCGCTTAGAAAATAACGTGCGATTTCGTACATTTAATGTGATTGACGATTGCAATCGCGAGTTGCTAGGAATCGATATTGGCACGGGCTTACCGTCTGCTCGTGTCACCCGTTACCTAGATGGGCTGGCCTCTTGGCACGGCTACCCACGTAAAGTTCGTGTCGATAATGGCCCCGAGTTCACCTCCGCGGAGTTCGTTCAGTGGGCACATCAACATGGCGTTTATATTGATTATACGCAGCCCGGTTGCCCCTATCAAAACGCCTATATTGAGCGCTTCAATCGTACGTACCGCCAAGAGGTATTAGATTTATATCTTTTTACGTCGTTGAAGCAAGTTCAACACATCACGGAACACTGGACAACGATTTACAACACCGAAAGACCGCACGATTCACTCAATGACATGACACCCATTGACTATAAATTAACATTATAAATTCTATGTGTGTGGTGTATTAAAGATGGG
>NZ_CANRIC010000007.1:0-72738 GCF_947630565.1 uncultured Paenalcaligenes sp. | reverse complement strand
TTTTTGGTGGAGGTAAACGGGATCGAACCGATGACCTCTTGCATGCCATGCAAGCGCTCTCCCAGCTGAGCTATACCCCCATTTGTTTCGATCAATTTCTTGATCTCTGCAACGAAGAATTAGAATTATGCACTAACTTTTCTTTTAGTGCAAGTCTTTTTTAATTTATTTTTAAAGAAAGACTTGATGTGCAAATTAACAAAACAAAAGGTAATATGTAATTAAATCATTCCTTTTGCAACTGCTTTTCTGCAGCACTTGATAAGTATAGCACCTGTTTTGAAAAAGTACATAGTTTTTTTTGAATTTTTTGCAAAATGTTGTGGTAGGTTAACCTTGCTTAACATTAGCGGGTTTCTCTTCTGCTTGCCAAGCCGCAGACAAGGTATATTCCCCGTATATTTATTGTGGTTGATGACCACAGCTCCATCAATAACGAGAATCTAATGCAACGCATACCCAAAGAACGAGCTCGTGCTACTAAAAAGCAAAATCAATTATTCCTCAGTTTGGCCAATAACACCTTAATTGGGGTAGGTGTCATTAAGCAACAGCGTTTCACTTTTGTGAATCGTAAGCTGGCTTCGATGACAGGTTATGATCGTCAAGAGCTGTTGGCGCTGGTGGATGTTCGGCAGATATTACCTTCGTTTTCTTGTGACTTAATCGAGCTCTCGGAGGAAAAGAACGAGCATCTAATAGAGACAAAGCTATTAACCTACAGTGGTCGCCGTTTTGATGTTGAACTATGCGCTATACGTACGGTGATTAGTAATGAGGATGCAATTGTTTTATTTGTTCTAGATATCAGTGGTCGTAAAAAGAATGAACGACTGACTCAGCTTGCTTCTTTAGTCTATGACAATACCTGCGAAGCTATTGTGGTGACAGATGAGCATGGTTTAGTGGTGGATGTGAATCCGGCTTTTGTTGATGTAACGGGTTATGAGTTGTCTGAAGTCATTGGTCGATCCATGAGTATTTTATCCTCTGGTCGCCAAAGCCCTGCTTTCTATCAACAAATGTGGGCACAGTTAAAAGAAACGGGGAGATGGCAGGGTGATGTCTGGAATAAGCGAAAAAATGGAGAGGAATACGCTGAACGATTAAATATCAGTACGAGCTATAACCCGGATGGGTCCGTTTTTAGACGTATTGGGTTATTTTTTGATATTACTCAGGACAAAGAGCGTGAACAACATATTTGGCGTCAAGCAAATCACGACTACTTAACAGGCTTACCTAATAGACAGATGTTCCAGGCTCGTTTGCAGCAAGCGATGCAAGAAGCCGATGAGCAAAAGAAAGAATTTGCTCTGATTTTCCTGGATTTGGATTTATTTAAGGATGTTAACGACTCCTTAGGCCATGATGTCGGTGATTTATTGCTCAAAGAAGCCTCAAAACGACTCCTGTCATGTGTGCGTGACACGGATACGGTGGCTAGGATTGGTGGTGATGAGTTCACCGTGATTGTGGCTGATATCCCTAATCAGTCTGTGGTAGAGCGAATTTGCGAACAAATTTTAATAAAAATCGCGCAGCCTTATATATTAGGAGAAAACACGGCTAATGTGTCCGCTAGCATTGGGGTAACCATTTATCCTGAGGATGCTGCCGACGCTGGAGGTTTGCTCAAAAATGCAGATATGGCCATGTATGCGGCAAAAGAATGTGGTCGCAATCAATATTGTTTCTTTTTGCCAGCGATGAGCGAGGCCATTCAGGCTCGTATGCTGTTTTCGCAGAATTTACAGACAGCGATTGATGAGAATCAGTTTATTTTGTATTACCAGCCTATTATTGATATGCGTACAGGGCGGGTACATAAATTTGAGGCTCTAATCCGTTGGGAGCACCCAGAGTTGGGTCTCGTTCCTCCTTCAGAATATATTTCCTTTGCAGAGGATTGCGGTTTAATTGTAGATATTGGTAATTGGGTGTTTTATGCTGCCGTACAACAACTTAAAAAATGGTATGCGCGTGGTCTAAATTACCAGATCAGTGTGAACGTCTCACCAGCACAGTTTTATGCAGATGGAATTAATGTAGATCAGTGGGTAAAGCTGATTCAAGAGGCGGGTTTACCACCGTCCTGTATTGTCATTGAGATTACAGAGCGTCTCTTGTTAGAAGCCAACCCTATGATTACTAAAAGCCTACATCAGTTACGCCAAGCAGGGCTATCCATTGCCTTAGATGATTTTGGTACAGGTTTTTCTTCATTAACCTATTTAAAGCGCTATCCTATTAATTTTATTAAAATAGATCAATCTTTTGTGCGTAATTTAGCCCCTAACTCAGAAGACTTGGCTCTTTGTGAAGCAATGATTGTAATGGCTCAAAAGTTAGGTTTAGGGGTGATTGCTGAGGGCATAGAGGGCCCTCAACAAGAGGCTTTGTTACTGGAGGCAGGGTGCGTCTTAGGGCAGGGCTATTTATATAGTCGACCTGTTCCTGTTCAGGAGCTAGAGCGCTGGCTTGCAGAACGTAAAGCTCTTCCGACAAATAGTAGCAAGAATAAAGACCAGACAATCACAGGCCAGTTACCCCAAGCTACATAGGGCGTCTGCCCTGTGGTGCCTTGTATTTCTACGTCTAAAACGCCAACAGAATGTGTGGGTAAAGCTGCTTGAATATCACCATTCGGGAAAATAGCAGCAGTTACTCCAGTATTTGTAGCCCGTAGCATTGGTCGAGCCGTTTCAATGCTACGCATTCTAGAGATTTGTAAATGTTGCCTTAGTGCCCACGTATCACCAAACCACGCTAAATTGCTGATATTGACTAATAAGGTGGCTCCGGCTCCGTGTTCTTGATGATCACGTACGCTTTGGATGATCTCTTCGCCAAACACATCTTCGTAACAGATGTCAGGGCCAATAAACTGTGAGTTTAAGGCAAAATTGGCTTGGCGAGTCTCGCCGCGATTAAACTCACCCAGAGGAATATTTAGTAGATCAAGAAACCAATGAAAGCCGGGGGGAATGAACTCGCCGAAGGGAACAAGATGGTGTTTGTCATAGCGTTGCGCGAGCTGTAATTGTTGAATAGCGGTGGCAGAGCTGTTGCTGTCTATAGTGATTGCACTATTGGTGTATACCCCTTTTTCTCCACGCTGAGAATAAAGAGGAGCGCCTAAAAGTAATGTAGCTTGTTGCTGCGTAGCGATATCGATCCATTCCTGCCAAAACTCAGTTTGCCATTGATGCTGAAAAAGAGGAATGATGGTTTCAGGCAGAATGATTAGATCAGGTGCAGTTTCTGGACTTTTGGCCTCTAGAGCGGCGAGTTTCTTGTATAAATCGACCCCGTCATGCAAGCGGGTCGGATCAAATTTCATGTTTTGATCTATATTTGCCTGTGCTAAGCGCACAAAAAAAGCCTCTCCATGGGGTGAATGCCATTGAATACCGCCTAACACAATGCCGATGACGGCAGAAAGAGCCGCAATACCTAATGGGAAACTATATTCTTTAGGTGCATCTTGACGACTATTTAAGGCAAAAAAGGCGAGTGTTGCTGAAGTAAACGCAGCAAACCACGCGACGCCATAAGAACCGAACAGAGGAGCCCAGCCAGCAAACATGCCATCTACATGGGCATAGGCAATATTTAACCAAGGAAATCCGGTTAAAAAAGTTCCTCGAATCCATTCTAGAAGCACCCAGGCGCTAGCGCTAACCAGTGCTGCGCCTAGCTGTTGTCGCCAATTTAAGTTTTTCGGTTGTCGGATAAGCAGACGCATTAAGGCGATAGCAACTACATAGTACAGTGCCATCACAGAGGCAAATACCACTAAGGCGCTAGAGGCCAGTAGGGGAGACATGCCGCCATAGTCGTGCATACTGACATAAAGCCAATACACACCGACGCTAAAATTGGCTAAGCCAAAGATCCATGCGCCGAATAGGGCTGTTTTATGGGATTTTGTTTTAAAGGTAAAAAACAAAAGCGCCATAAAGCTAAGTAGCTGAACAAACTGCAGAAGTGCCGTAGGCAAAGGAGCTGGGGCAAAGCTAAGGGAGTGAATGACCCCCGCAATCAATAAAGGAATAAAAATAGGGGGGGTAAAACGAGTTATCACAGCATTAGCCAAGGTTAGAGTCTGCGGGGGAATCTGCTGGAGCTTCGCGCTGCACGTGTAGCCAAAGAGCTCGTTTTGCATCGGCGCGAACAACGGTAATGTTAATACCTTGAATGGTATGGCTATCACCGCGTTTTGGAATGGTTCCCATTTCTGCAGCTAGCCAACCGCCGATGGTATCGTAATCATCATTAGATAGATGGGTACCAAAGGCCTCGTTGAAATCACTGATCTCTGTTAATGCCATGACACGCCAACTATTATTGCCAGCTTGGAAAATGGTTTGAGCATCTTCTTCGTCGTATTCGTCCTCGATATCACCAACGATTTGCTCAAGTACATCTTCCATTGTGATTAAGCCTGCCGTACCCCCATGTTCATCAATAACAATGGCAATATGATTGCGGCTACTGCGGAACTCACGTAGTAAAACGTTCAGTTTTTTGGTTTCGGGGATAAAAACAGCAGGGCGCACCAACGGCAGTAAGTCAATATTTGGATTGGCAATCGACAGTAGTAAGTCTTTGGCTAATAAAATGCCAACGATATTGTCACGGTCATCCTTATAGACAGGAAAGCGTGAGCGGCCTGTTTCTACAATCAAGGGCAGTAGCTCGGCAATAGGCTTACTAATATCGAGTAAATCTATTTTTGAGCGGGGCACCATGATGTCAGAGACGGTTTTACTTGCCACATCGAGAGCACCTACAATCATTGTGTAGGCTTCGTGATCGATGACATTGCGTTCAAGCGCGGTCTCTAGGATGACTTTAATGTCTTCGCGGTCGGTGGGTTCGGCTCGGCGCTGAAAAAATCGGCTAAAAGATGTTAGGCGTTTTTTACTGCGCGGCTCAGGTTCGGGGGGATAATGTTCTGACATGCCCAAAAGGACGGAGTTAATAATGAATTAGCATAACCCAAAAATACGTCTGGGTTACGCATAAATGGCTTAATAAGGGTTAGGAATGTTGAGACTGTGCAAAATATCGACCTCTAGAGCCTCCATATCCTCTGCATCATCATCTTCAATATGATCGTAACCTAAAGCATGTAGGACACCATGCACACATAGATGGGCTGCATGGTGAATAAAGGGTTTACCTTGCTCTAAGGCCTCTTTCTCTAAGACTGAGGTGCAAATAATAATGTCACTACTTATTGTGCCCTCTGGGTCAATACCGTATTCAAAAGTTAACACATTGGTTGCGTAATCTTTATCACGGTATTGCTTATTTAATTCTTGCCCTTCTTTTTCGTCACAAAAACGCAACGTAAAGGCAGCTTGATTAAAGGGGGGGACTAGGTCTGCATCCTCATAAACAGTACTCGCTGTTTGCAAAGCGGTCTGAACCCAGAGATGCAGGCGTTCATCCGTTAGCTCTGTATGAGTGACTTCGTGCTGAATCGTGAGATCTAAAGGAATAGGGTTCATTTCTCGTGTGCCTCGTAGGCTTCAACAATACGTCCGACTAAGGGATGGCGAACGACGTCTTGGCTCGTAAGCTGGCTAAGAGCTACGCCCTTGACCCCTTTTAGAATAGACACCGCATGCATTAACCCACTGCTTTGGCCTTTAGGGAGATCAACTTGTGAGGGATCTCCGGTAATAACGGCTTTACTGCCAAACCCAGTGCGAGTTAAAAACATTTTCATTTGCGATGGGGTAGTGTTTTGTGCCTCATCCAAAATAATAAAAGAATGATTTAAGGTACGACCACGCATATAGGCGAGAGGAGCAATTTCAATGATTTGTTTTTCAAAGAGACGCTGAGCTTTTTCAAAACCCATTAAGTCATGCAGAGCATCATAAAGTGGACGCAAATAAGGATCTACTTTTTGATTTAAATCCCCTGGTAAAAAGCCTAAGCGCTCTCCAGCCTCTACAGCAGGTCGGGTTAATACAATACGTTGAACGACCTCGCGCTCTAGGGCATCAATGGCACAAGCGACTGCTAAAAAGGTTTTACCAGTACCGGCTGGGCCCACTCCGAAAGTGATGTCATGATTCAAAATTTGACTGAGATAGTCGCGTTGGCGCGCAGTACGAGGGCGTAAATCCCGACGGCGTGTACGCAAATTGAGTTCACCCTCGTTTAGCACAGGAGCGATAGGCTCATAATCATTGACAAAGTCTTTGATGGGATCTGGGTTTTTTAGTGGTTTGTCATTAGCCTGAAGCTCAACTAAGCCCAATTGTATATCGTCAAGGCTCAAGGCCTTGTGTACTGAGCGATCATGGAACCAACGCACAGCATGTGCTGCTCGTGCTGCTTGAGTTCCTTCGATGAGGATGTGCTCGCCTCTACGTCGTAATTGCACATCATAAGCGACAGCAATTTGTCGTAGGTTTTCGTCTAGAGGACCACAAAAATTAGCTAAATGTGTATTGTCACCCTCTAGGTGTACGGTTTTTTTTGGGTCAGACATTAGACGCCGCTCACCTGATCCGATGTCACTATTTCACCACGTAAGGTGTTGGTCAGTGCTTCGGTAATGCGAACCTTGACGAGTTGACCGATAAGACGAGCATTGCCCGGAAAGTTTACGATCCGGTTGTTCTCTGTGCGACCCATAATTTCATTGTCATCACGGCGTGATAATCGCTCTACCAAGACGGTTTGCTCTGTGCCAATCATATCCTGAGCAATTTGGTTCGCTTGCTCGTTAACTAGGGCTTGTAAACGGTGTAGACGGGCAAATTTTTCTTCTTTGCTTACGTCATCAGCCAAGTCGGCAGCGGGTGTGCCAGGACGACGAGAGTAAACAAAGGAGAATGAGGTGTCAAAGCCCACATCTCGGATTAGTTGCATTGTTTTTTCAAAATCAGCTTCTGTTTCACCAGGGAAGCCCACAATAAAGTCCGAAGAAAGCGTCAAGCCTGGGCGTGCGGTACGTAATCGACGAACTAGTGATTTGAACTCTAAGGAGGTATAGCCTCGTTTCATGGCGCTCAAAACGCGATCACTTCCGGCTTGTACAGGTAAATGTAAAAACGGAACGAGCTTGGGTAGTTTGCCATGAGCCTCAATCAGACGAGAGGTCATTTCCTTGGGGTGTGAGGTGGTATAGCGAATACGCTCTACTCCAGGGATCTCGTGAACATATTCTAGCAGCATAGCGAAATCGGCAATTTCGTCGGAATCGGGCATCGCGCCACGGTAGGCATTCACGTTTTGGCCAAGTAGGGTGATTTCTTTAACGCCTTGGTCGGCTAAGTCAGCGACCTCAACCAGTACGTCCTCAAAGGGGCGCGAGATCTCTGCTCCACGGGTGTAGGGGACGACACAGAAACTACAGTATTTGCTACAGCCTTCCATAATAGAAACAAAGGCAGTAGGGCCATCAATTTTAGCAGGAGGTAGATTGTCGAATTTTTCGATTTCTGGAAAACTAATATCTACCTGCGCTCGGCCACGCTTTTTACGTTCTACAATAAGCTCAGGTAGTCGGTGCAGGGTTTGCGGACCAAAAACCACATCGACATACGGAGCACGTTCGATAATGGTTTTACCCTCTTGGCTTGCGACACAACCACCTACCCCAATGATTAAATTTGGGTTTTGTTGTTTGAGATGACGAACACGTCCTAAATCAGAGAATACTTTTTCTTGTGCTTTTTCACGTACTGAGCAGGTGTTAAATAAGATGATGTCAGCTTCGTCAGGATTGCTGGTTAGCTCTACAGGGCCATGCTCATTTAAAACATCAGCCATTTTATCTGAATCGTATTCGTTCATTTGGCAACCAAAGGTGCGAATGAATAATTTACGAGGAGTGGCCGTTGTGGTGTCAGAAGGAATAGAGGGTGTGATTTGATCGTTTTGCATAATAAAAGCCGTTGCGGGTGTTGACCCCGTGGGCAAAAGAGTTAAAAGAGTTAAAACGATCAATTATACCGCGCTACAGCATGTAAACGCTATGAGTCGTAGCGTTTACATGCCAAGACGGCATTATTGCCGCCATGTTAAAAGTAAGACAGGCTCGTAAAAAGCCTGTCTTAGGGGGGGCGTTTATTTAGTCGAGGATTTCTGCGGCTGGATCTTCGTCTTTATTCACCGTTTTTGGAATAAGGTCTTCACGCTGTAGGCCTAATGCTAAGGAAATCCCAGAGGCGACAAACACAGAGGAGTAAATTCCGAACCAAATACCAATGGTTAAGGCCAAAGAGAAGTAGTGCAGAGTAGGGCCACCAAAAAACAACATGGATAACACCATCAGTTGTGTGGAGCCATGAGTGATGATCGTACGCGAGATGTTCTGCGTAATGGACAGGTTAATAATTTCGGTAACAGGCATGCGGCGCTGTTTGCGAAAGTTCTCGCGAATACGATCCATCACCACAACAGATTCGTTGACAGAATAACCTAAGACGGCAAGAACACCGGCTAATACTGGCAGGGAAAACTCCCACTGAAAAAAGGCAAAGAAGCCTAGAATAATAACTACGTCATGTAGGTTAGCCACCGCACAAGCAATCGCTAGTTTCCATTCAAAACGGAAGGCCAAATACACCATGATACCAATCACAACAAACAGCAGAGCCATTAGTCCATTGTGTAAAAGCTCTTGACCAATTTGTGGGCCTACGAACTCAACACGACGCAGTTCTACATCGCTGTGTTGGGCTTGTAGCGCTTGTAAGACGGATTGGCTTTGTGCGGAGGTGTCATTGGTGTCGGTAGCCGGTAGACGAATGAGTACGTCTTGGGAGGTACCGAAACTTTGAACTTGAAAATCCTTGTAGCCTAAGTTGCCTAAGGCATCTCGGACCTCTTCGACTTGGGCCGTTTGCTGGTAGTGGGCCTCTATGACCGTGCCGCCAGTGAACTCAATCGAGAAGTTAAAGCCACGCATTACGATAAAGAAAACGGCAGCAAGGAAAACAGCAAAGCTAATCAAGTTCAAAAACTTGACGTGGCGCATAAAGGGAATGGTGCGCGAGATACGAAATAGTTCCATGGTTAGTCTGCCTTGTTGGAGTCTGTGGGTTTCCAAACTTGCCCAATAGAGATGCCTTGTAATCGACGACGACCACCATACCAAAGGTTAACCAAGGCGCGTACACCGACAACGGATGAGAACATAGAGGTTAAAATACCAATGGTATGTACCACGGCAAAGCCACGTACAGGGCCAGAGCCAAAGGTCAGCAGTGCAACACCTACGATCAGACTGGTTAAGTTCGAGTCGAAAATAGTGGCCCATGCCCGATCAAAACCGGCGTGAATAGCGGCTTGAGGGCTTAGTCCATTGCGCAGCTCTTCGCGGATACGTTCATTGATGAGAACGTTAGCATCAATAGCCATACCTAGCGTTAAGGCCAGAGCAGCAATCCCTGGTAGGGTCATGGTGGCCTGCAGCATAGAGAGTACAGCTAGCAACAAGAGAATGTTAAAGCTAAGACCTAATGTGGAAAAGATACCAAACAAATGGTAGTACACGATAATGAAAATCGCGAGAGCAATAAATCCATATAAGGTGGAGTTAAAACCCTGTTTAATGTTTTCAGCACCAAGGCTTGGGCCGATAGTACGCTCTTCGATGATTTCCATCGGAGCTGCTAATGAGCCAGCCCGTAGCAACAAGGAAACATCGGCGGCCTCTTGTACACCCATACTGCCAGAAATTTGGACTTGGCCACTAGGGATTTCAGAGCGAATCACAGGGGCAGTAACGACCTCGCCTTGACCTTTTTCAAACAAAACAATCGCCATGCGTTTGTTGATGTTGTTGCGAGTGACATCACGGAAAATACGTGCACCTTTGCTATCTAAAGTCAGGTTAACCGTGGGTTGTTGAGTTTGGGAGTCACGACCTGGTTGAGCGTCTTGGAGGTTTTCGCCGGTGAGTACAACTTGACGGCGTAACAACAGGGCTTGTCCATCGCGATCTTGATAGCGCTCAAGCCCAAAAGGAACTGTACCTGCAGCCAGAGCCGCCATGGCTGTGGGTGAGTCATCTACCATGCGGATTTCTAAGGTTGCTGTGCGACCTAGGATCTCTTTGGCTTTTGCTACGTCTTGGACACCGGGCAACTGCACCACAATACGGTCTGTGCCTTGTTGCTGGATGATGGGCTCGGCCACGCCTAACTCGTTAATGCGATTATGTAGGGTGGTGATGTTTTGGCGTAACGCATTGGATTGCGCTTGCTGAATAGAGACCTCAGTTAAGACGCCGCGTAATTCTGAGTCAGAGCCGATAACGTTAGTAAATTGCAAATCAGGGATTTGGCGACGTAACCGCGTTTGAGCTTCGTCGCGTGTGTTGGCTGAGTCAAACTTAATAATAACGGATTGATCTTGACGTTCGATACTTTGTGCGCGTAAATCGGCTTCGCGTAATACAGTACGTACCTCAGAGGCCAAAGAGTCATAACGACCTGTTAGAGCGCCTTGCATATCTACCGCAAGTAAAAAATGCACCCCGCCACGTAAGTCCAAACCTAAGTGCATGGGCTTAGCGCCAATTGCGGTGAGCCAACTAGGGGAGGCTGACATTAAGTTTAAGGCGACGGTGTAGTCTGGGTCATTACTATTGGGAATAAGCTCTTTTTCTAAGGTGTCTTTTGCTTTGAGCTGGGTGTCGGTGGAGTCAAAACGGATACGTACCGTGCCAGCAGGCCCATTTTGCTCGAAAAAAGCGCCTGTCATATCAATATTATGACGACGTAATATGTCTTCGACGCGATTGAGCGTAGCCAAATCCACTTTCACTACGGATTTAGCGCTTGCCACTTGTACGGCGGGCGACTCACCAAATAAGTTCGGTATGGTATAGAGCACCCCAATGACGAGGGCGACCAATACGATGAGGTATTTCCAGAGAGGATAACGGTTCATAGTTTTAGTGGCAACGGTACGAAAGCTCAAGCCGACCTACACCAGAGTAGCTGGAGGTCGGGGCTTGAGTGACAAATAGGCCAATTTATAGGGATTTGATGGTGCCTTTAGGCAATACGGAGCTAACGGCTTGGCGTTGCAAGAGGATTTCCACTGGTTTTTCAGCCAAATCAGAGACTTCTAGTGTGATGTAGTTGTCATTGACTTTAGTGATTTTGCCTAGAATGCCGCCGCCGGTTACGACTTCGTCACCTTTAGCTAAGTTCGATACCATATTGCGGTGTTCTTTTTGGCGCTTCATCTGGGGACGAATCATCAAAAAGTACAAAATCACAAACATCAAAATGATAGGCAGCATGCTGACAAGTGCATTTTCGCCGCCAGCAGCTTGGGCTGGAACAAGAGTTAATACGTCGGTTAATGTCATAGTAAAGGCTCCGCAAATGGGAAAAATGTTCAGGAGATTGTAATTTAAAGGGGCTATTGTAATGCTTAATCGATGCCTCGGGCGCGATCTTGTGCAAATTGTGCTCGCCATTGTTCAAAGGAGCCAGCTTCAATTGCATCACGCATTTCTTGCATAATTTGCAAGTAAAAGTGCAGATTATGCAGTGTATTTAAGCGTGCACCAGTGATTTCATTAGCGCGCTGTAAATGGTGTAGGTAGGAGCGACTAAAGTGCTGACAGGTGTGGCACGAGCAGCTCGGGTCTAATGGCTTTAAGTCGGTTTTATATCGTGCATTACGAATCTTAACATCACCAAAACGAGTAAATAACCATCCATTACGTGCGTTACGAGTAGGCATGACGCAATCAAACATATCCACCCCGTTTGCTACGCCTTCGACTAAGTCTTCAGGTGTGCCGACTCCCATCAAATAGCGAGGTGCATGTTGGGGTAAATGAGGAGTGATATGTTGCAAGATACGCTCCATATCCTCTTTGGGCTCTCCCACAGATAGCCCCCCAATCGCATAGCCCTCAAAACCAATGTCGGTCAGACCTGCTAAAGACTCATCACGTAAGTCTTCGTACATACCGCCTTGTACAATACCAAAAAGAGCATTTGGGTTTTCGGATTCCTTGAAAGCGGTTCGTGATCGTTTGGCCCAACGTAAAGACATGCGCATGGATTGAGCCGCCTCGTCATGAGTGGCGGGACGGCCATCAATCATATAAGGCGTACACTCATCAAACACCATGGCAATATCAGAGTTCAATGAGCGCTGAATGCGCATGGACTCTTCAGGTGTTAAAAATAGTTTGTCTCCGTTAATAGGAGAAGCAAAGGTCACACCTTCTTCGGTGATTTTGCGCATTCCTTTTAAGCTAAAGACTTGGAAGCCACCTGAGTCCGTCAAAATCGGTTTATCCCACCCCATGAAGCCATGTAGTCCACCATGTAGATCCATGACATCGGTACCGGGACGCAACCAGAGATGGAAGGTATTGCCTAGCACGATCTGAGCATTGATTTCTTTTAGTTCGTGCGGCAGCATGGATTTCACACTACCATACGTTCCTACAGGCATAAAAATAGGGGTTTGCACCACGCCGTGATTCAGCGTGACTGCACCGCGGCGAGCTTTACCATCGGTGGCTAATAATTGAAAGCTAAGTCCATTCATGAATTTGGTTTTTCTATAAACATGGCGTCGCCATAACTAAAAAAGCGATAGTGCATCTGTACCGCATGATTATACGCATTACGAATTGGCTCCATACCTGCCAAAGCAGATACAAGCATTAGCAACGTAGATTGCGGTAAATGAAAGTTGGTGATCAGCGCATCTACGTAATGAAAAACATACCCAGGTGTAATAAAAATACGAGTATCCCCGTTTATATCACCGTTTGCCAAGGTGATGCCTTGGGTTAATTCTGGTTGTGCTGCTGATTCTAAGGCGCGGACGCTGGTTGTGCCTACCGCAATGACGCGATGCCCTGCTTCGCGCGTCTTTTTAATCAACGCTAGCGTTTTAGCAGGGACACTATAGCGCTCTGCGTGCATTTGGTGCTCGGAAATGTTATCAACTCGTACTGGCTGAAAAGTGCCTGCCCCTACATGTAGTGTCACAAAGGCGCTTTCTATGCCTTGGGCTTTCAGTTGATCTAACATCGCCTGATCAAAGTGTAATCCCGCAGTGGGAGCTGCAACGGCTCCAGGGTGTTGTGCAAACACCGTTTGATAGCGTTCTTCGTCAGAGCTTTCAGCGCTGTGGGTGATGTAAGGAGGCAGAGGGAGCGCCCCATACTGCTCTAAGGCGTCAAGTGCTGGTTGATCAAAACGTACACAAAAAAGGGCGTCATCTCTACCGGTGACAGTCAGACGTAACGCACCTTCTGCAAAAATTAATTGGGTATTGGGTTTAGGTGATTTGCTTGCACGTATATGTGCTAAAGCATTGTGTTCATCAATGACGCGTTCGATTAAGACTTCGACTTTGCCTCCGGAGTCTTTTTGGCCTTGTAGTCGGGCTTTAATGACTTGAGTGTTATTAAAAACCAGAAGATCTCCTGGGGTTAATAACTGAGGTAGTGCATTAAAAAAGGAATCGTGATGATTGCCATTACGATCTATATGTAAAAGGCGGCTCCCACCGCGCACCGCAGTAGGGTGTTGGGCGATGAGTTCGTCCGGTAAGTCATAATCAAATAATGAGAGAGTTAGGTTCGCAGAAGCAGACATAATGAATAAAATAAGAGGCATGTACCTATTGCATAGAGAACCATTTTAAGCGTCTATTCGGTTTTGCATACAAAATCATGTGTATTGCATGGTTTTTGGTTATGCTTAGGCTCACAATACGTTCAATTTTTTCCGGGGGGGAAGGGTATGCGAGCAGTCGCCAAGCGATTACGGCAACAAGCAATAGTAGTAGTCGGTTTTTGTCTTTTAAGCACGCAGCTTGTTGCGCAGCAGCTACCGGCAGAATTACAGCAAGCATGGAGAAACACAAAGCTACCCGACAGTGCTTTGTCTTTGGTGGTGAAAGAGGTGGGTGGGCCTATGCTGATTCAGCATAACTCAACCGTACCGCGTAATCCCGCTTCAGTGATGAAAATGGTGACAACATGGGCAGGGTTATCAGGTTTAGGGCCAGAGCATACCTGGCGCACTACGGTGTATACCCAAGGACAACCCAAAGTTGACGCCCAAGGTACGTTACAAGGGCCTTTATATATACAAGCCTCAGGTGATCCTTTCTTTTCTATCCCCGATCTATGGAATTTATTGCGTGATGTGCGGATGCGCGGCATTAAAAACCTGAGTCAGGTGGTAGTGGATCGTACTGCTTTTGGTCAGGTCGGCACGGATACGTATGCCTTTGATGGAGCCGGAGATCGTCCTTATAACGCCAGCCCCGATGCCATGATGGTCGGGTTTGGTGCATCTAGACTGGTTTTTCAACCAGACCCACAAAATAAAAAATGGGTCGGTTTTGTTGATCCTCCTATAGCTGGAATGCGAGTAGAGAATAATGTGCAATGGAGCGATCAACGCTGCCCTGGCTCGCCAGCTGTAAATACGCAGATTCAAAGTGGGCCTAATGGGATTGCTATTCAGGCCTCAGGCACAGCAGCGGGATCGTGCGGTGAGTTTAGTGTGTATCGCTTAACCATGAGTCAGGAGGCTTTTTTCAATGGGCTGTTTAAAATGATTTGGAAAGAGCTAGGGGGTACCTTAGCTCATGACATTAGCTCAGGGAAAACGCCGGGTAATGCCCATGCGTTGGTTTGGCATGATTCGCGCACGCTTGCTGATCAAATCCGGGTCATCAATAAGCAAAGTAATAATGTGATGGCAACGCTGTTGCTATTGCGTTTAGGTCATCAAGTAAATGGCCAAGGAGCCACGGTGGCTAATAGTGAAAACGTGGCGATGCGAATTTTGCAATCACAAGGTATCAATACGGGTGGGTGGCGCATAGATAATGGCTCGGGATTGTCTAGACAGGCTCGCGTGACCGCGAATGGCATGGCCCAAATGCTAGATGTAATTTGGAACTCAAACTACATGGCTGAGTTTATGTCTTCGCTGGCCATCGCGGGGGTGGATGGAACGGTGCGTCGTCGTTTACGAGATGATGAGGTTCAGGGCCGAGCGCATTTGAAAACAGGGACGTTACGCGATGCCCGTGCTTTAGCCGGCTATGTATTAGGGGCCAGCGGTAAACGTTATATTATGGTGACGATGGTCAATGGCGAAGGGACAGCAGCTGTGCGTCCATTTGATGATGCATTGGTCAAATGGTTGGCCGAGCAATGATCTATTGATCGCTGAACTGACATAAAATCAGCTGATATGCAGTGCGCATGTGGTGCACAGCTTAACTATTTATACAAAGAGCTAAAGATGGCTACACACGAAATTCAACACCCACTTATTCGTCATAAATTAGGTCTGATGCGCAGAGCAGATCTGAGTACTAAAAATTTCCGTGAAATGTCTCAGGAGATTGCGGCCTTACTGACTTACGAGGCCACCAAAGACTTACCTCTAGAGCCCACTGTCATCGATGGTTGGTGTGGCGAGGTCAGTGTAGAGAAAATTGCAGGTAAAAAAATTACGGTAGTACCTATATTACGTGCCGGTATTGGGATGTTAGATGGGGTATTGAGCTTAATTCCAGGGGCTAAAGTCTCTGTTATTGGGATTGCACGTAACGAAGAAACTTTTGAGGCTCAAACGTACCTAGAGCGTTTAGTGGGCGAATTAGACCAACGTTTTGCTCTTATTATTGATCCTATGTTGGCAACAGGCGGTTCAATGGTTGCAACTATTGACCTATTAAAAAAGGCCGGATGTAAAACAATTCGAGCCTTAGTGCTGGTTGCCGCCCCAGAGGGAATTAAAGCAGTTCAAGATGCGCACCCTGATGTTGAAATATATACGGCATCCGTGGATAGCCATTTAGACGATCATGGTTATATTGTGCCAGGTCTGGGTGATGCGGGAGATCGTATTTTCGGTACACGCCAAAAGGTCGAAGGTTAACGCCAGTGTGTTTTTTGTATTGCCGTAAATTTTTACAAAATTAGTACCCAAATAATCGTTTAATTGTAAAAAAATCAGGTAGCATCAATCTATAGCACCTGCCGATTTGTTTTAGATCATGCAGCAAAACATGAAACAAAGTGATATGGTGTATATAGATTACTTAATTCTTTCATTTACCCAAGGAGCTCGATTATGGTTACTCGAAAAAAAGCGGAATCCATTGAAGACGATTTCATGGAAGAAGTTAAAAAAAGCTTAGATGATGCTGAACGCTTAATGCGCGAGGCCGCTGAATCCACAGGTGATAAAGCGACCGAAATGCGTGAGGCTGCTATGCGCTCCTTGCGTCAAACCCGCGAAAGACTACATGATACCCAAGAAGCAATTGTTGAAAAGGGTCGTGAGGCCGCAAAGGCAACGGACCATTATGTACATGACAATCCATGGCAGGCTATTGGTGTAGCCGGTATTGTGGGCTTGTTATTCGGTATGCTTGTTAGCCGTAAATAATTAAGTGGTACAGCCCTCTATATTTATAGAGGGCTTTTTTAATGATAAAAAGGGCAGCTCATGTCATTAAGGCAACGTGTGGGCGATTTAAGCAGTATCGCTATTTCTATAGTTCGCACTCGCTTGGAGCTATTTGCACTTGAGGCGGGTGAGCAAAAAGCCAGTTTATTAAAACTATTGGCTTTATTATTTGGCGCATTATTATTTTCAACTCTTGCGTTATTAGTCTTTAGTTTACTTATTGCTTTATTTTTTTGGCCTACAGAATATCGGTATTGGGCAATAGGTGTATTGATTGTAATTTATGCTGGATTGGGGGCGATTATGTTTTTGTCTATAGTCAATCGACTCAACAAAGGACCTATCCCATTTTCAGCCACTATCGAAGAACTGGGACGCGACATTGAAATGCTAGAGCGTTTGCGCTCGAATGATGGGGAGCGTTAATTATGAGTTCGCAAAAAAACCAGATAGATCGAAAAGTTCGTATCGAATTGTTACGGGCGCGTGCGGCTCTAGAGCGCAAAGAGCTCTGTTATTTATCTCAGCAAATCGGTGCTTCGCTGCAACCTAGCTCTATGTTGACCGGCTTAAAAGGGCAGCTTTTTCAGGGCCTGAATTCTGGTTTTGGCCCAAGCAGTAAAACAGGGCATTGGTTGGATTTTATTTGGTCCTTAGGTAAACGATACCCACTATTAGTATCAGGGGCATCTGCCTTAGCTGGGACTGTAGTAGGCAAGAAAAAGTGGCGCTTAGGTGCGATAGCATTGACCGCTTGGCGTTTATTTGGGGCTTATCAGTCTATACAACAAAATAAACGAGATAGTTATGTGCAGGCAGATGATCCTAAAAGCCGTCGGATCATAGGGCCTTTTTAGTTCGTTGACTAGAATAGAATTAACTACAAAAAAGCGATGTCTCAATAAAGAGCATCGCTTTTTTTAGTAGCTAAATAATGAAATCTATAAGCCTAGATCGGCCCACAGATCATCCACTTTTTGTACAATGTCTTTATCCATTTTAATCACACGGCCCCATTCACGGTCAGTTTCGCCTGGCCATTTATTAGTAGCGTCCATGCCCATTTTCCCCCCTAAGCCCGACACAGGCGAGGCAAAGTCTAAGTAATCAATGGGTGTGTTTTCCACTAATACGGCATCACGAACCGGATCCATGCGGGTAGTCATCGCCCAGATCACCTCTTTCCAGTCGCGGGTGTTGATGTCCTCGTCAACGATCACGATGAACTTGGTGTACATGAATTGGCGTAGGATACTCCAGACGCCAAACATGACGCGCTTGGCATGACCGGCATATTGTTTGCGTATGGATACCACAGCTAATCGATAACTACAGCCCTCGGGAGGGAGGTAAAAATCGACAATTTCAGGTAGCTGACGTTTTAGTAGCGGCACAAACACTTCATTGAGGGCCACACCAAGTACCGCTGGCTCATCGGGTGGTTTGCCTGTGTAGGTGCTGTGGTAAATAGGGTTTTTACGCATGGTGATGCGCTCAACGGTAAAGACTGGAAACCAGTCTTGCTCGTTGTAATAGCCGGTATGGTCACCGTAAGGCCCTTCGAGGGCCATTTCATAGTCCGAAGCGGGTAGGGCGTTGACGCCCTCCGGTACGTGAGGAGCGATCGCATCGGGATGACTGGCAGGCAAGATATGCCCTTCGAGTACGATTTCAGCGAAGGCCGGTACCGATAAGTCACTGCCAATCGCTTTAGCTAGCTCTGTACGAGAGCCTCGTAATAAACCTGCGAATTGGTACTCGGACAAACTATCCGGTACAGGGGTGACGGCCCCTAAAATAGTCGCAGGGTCACAACCTAAAGCAACAGCGATAGGGAAAGGCTGACCTGGATTAGCTAAGGCGTGATCTCTGAAGTCTAAAGCACCACCACGATGAGATAGCCAACGCATGATGAGCTTGTTGCGGCCAATTTGCTGTTGACGATAAATACCTAGGTTTTGTCGTTTAGCATGGGGCCCTTTGGTGATAACTAGCCCCCAGGTTAATAGTGGAGCAGCATCGCCAGGCCAACAATGTTGTAGAGGAATGTCGTCTAAATTAACGTCCTTGCCCTCGATGACTAGGTCTTGACACGCTGGGCCTTTGATGTTTTTAGGGGCCATATCCCACAGCGCGGCTTTGAGCATAGACACTTTAGAAAATGCATCGCGTAGGCCTCGTGGAGGCTCAGGCTCTCGAAGGTTCGCGAGTAGCTCACCTACATCACGTAAAGCCGTGATATCGTTGGCTCCCATACCCCATGCCACCCGTTTTGGAGTACCAAATAAGTTGGCTAGGACGGGCATTTTAGCTGGCTGGCCTAGATGGATGGGATTTTCGAATAACAACGCAGGGCCTTCGGCACGTAAAACGCGATCACCTATTTCCGTCATCTCTAAGTGAGTAGAAATAGGCTGGCTGATGCGTTTTAGTTCGCCCGCTTTTTCTAGTTGGGCAATAAAGTCTCGTAAGTCTCGGTATTTCACAGGGATTGTTAGCTCCAGTTTCACTCTAGGGGCGTTAAGGGTATGATCAGTTTAAGTCATTTTAGAGGAATAGGGCTATGTCTACAGCTAGCCATCCATGGATAGGTCGCAGTTTGCGTGCGATGTATTCGCGTTTAGGCGAATTTATTCATTTATGTGCGATTTATTTAGGTATTGCTGTCTTAGTCACTTTAGCGGCAGGGGCGATTGTGCCCTCAAGCAGAGATCAAGCAAAACAGATTTACCAAGTCGTCGTAGAGGCGATTCGTCCAGAGGCGTTCAGCAGCGACCACTATGTCACATTGGGTTGGTTTGGACAGCAAGACTTGGCAGGGGGTTTAGTACCAAATGAAACAGGATCGGATAGGGTTGCTTTACCCTCCCCTTCGGCTTACTCAAGTTTTGCTCATGTGCTGCAGCAAACCACGAATAACTTAACAATTAACGGGGTATCCCGTGCGCAGTTACAAGCTTTACGCAGTTATATTTCACGTAAATATAAAGTCGCTAATCATGTAACCGGTGCATTGATACATCTGGCCTATGTCAATGGGCTTGAAAAGGATATAGACCCGTTGTTGATCTTGGCGGTGATTGCCATTGAGTCGTCCTATAATCCGTTTGTAGAGAGTCATGCAGGGGCCCAAGGTCTGATGCAGGTAATGACACGGGTTCATCAAGACAAACTAGAGGTGTACTCCGAGGGAAACCTGGCGGTGTTTAGTCCAGAGGCAAATATCCGAGCTGGAACACAGATTTTATATGATTGCCGCAAACGGCGGGGGTCTATTCCTGGGGCGCTGGCTTGTTATGTAGGGGCGACAGGCCCCAGTGATGGGGGGTATGGGGCCAAAGTTCTCGCCGAACGCCGTCGTATTGCTTTGGCGTCCGGAATTCCCATTAAAGACTAATTAGCCTAAAAATTTATGCATACGTTCTATGGCTTGCTCTAATCGATCTAAAGAGGTGGAGTAAGAAAAGCGCAGCATTTTTTTCGCATACGTGGGGCCAAAGTCTAGGCCAGGCACGGCAGCAACATGGGCTTCGTGTAATAGACGGTGCGAAAAATCATCACTATCGTTACTGTGTTGACTGATATCGGCGTAAATGTAAAAAGCACCATCTGGGATGACTGGAACATGCAATCCTAGGGATTCAAAAGCAGGCAGAAGAAAATCACGGCGTGCTTTAAAGGCTAAGCGACGTTGTTCGTAGATCGCCATAGCTTCAGGCTCAAAACAGGCTAGGGCGGCGTGTTGAGCTAACGAAGGGGCGCAAATAGCTAAACTGGCAGCCATTTTCTCTATAGGAGGGCGAATAGCTTTAGGGACGATCATCCAACCTAAGCGCCAGCCTGTCATATGAAAATATTTAGAAAAGCTATTAATAATAATTAAGCTAGGGTCTAAACATAGCGCGCTTTGTGGTTTGTCTTCGTAATAAAGGCCCAAGTAGATTTCATCCATAATGATGAAGCCATTACGCGCTTTGACCGCTTTGATCAATGCTTTTAGGTCTTCGGTATCAATGGTAGCCCCAGTGGGGTTACTGGGGGATGCAATCAACACCCCTCGGGTTTTATCTGTCCAGTGTTGTTCAACGTCTTCGGCGGTGAGCTGATAGCGCTTTTCTGGCGTACTAGGAATTAGGCGAGGCACGCCACCAGCGGCAAGAATGAAGTTTTGATTGGCTGGGTAGGAGGGGTCGGGTAAGAGGACCTCATCGCCAGAGTTAATCAAGGCTAATGTCGCAAGACTTAAAGCGCCAGAGGCACCAGCTGTTACCATGATTTGGTCAGGATGCACCTCTGCATTAAAATGATCCAGATAGTAATCACAGAGGGCTTGTTTCAGTGCGTCAGTCCCAGAGGGTGGGGTATATTGAGCATTTCCTGCCGCCGCCGCTCGGTGTAGGGCTTTAACCACCGATGGTGGTGCTGTAAAGTCAGGTTCACCAATACCAAGGCTGATAATGTCTTTGCCTTGGGCGATTAAGGTGTTGGCTTCTTTGAACAGTTCTACTGCATGAAATGGCACAGCCAGCTCTGTGCGTTTGGCAAGGCGGGGCATAGGAAGTATGTCTCGTTAATTAAGTAAAATCGAATAGTGGGTAAACCCACAGGGGGAGTGAATGCAGAATCCATCTAGACGCGCTTTTTTTGGTGGGAGACCCCCCGAAATCAGTAACTGGGATCAGTGTTTGTTACAGATCCAACGTAAGACACAAGGTGTATTACGTCAACTTGATCAAAGTGACGATCAAGCGGTATTTACAGCAAGCGTTATCGCTGATTTGCATCATGCTAGACAATTATGCCATGCCTTTGACATAAAGCTCTATTTGTGGGGTGCGCAAGAGCACACCGAGGACAGTGCCGAACCTATATTATGGTTAGATGTGAGTGCGTTGAATCAGCTAATGCCTGTGGATGCAGAAAAAAAACAATGGTTTATGCAGGCAGGGGTAAGAATGGAGCAGCTAAAAGCAGCTGGTTTCGATGCGGTTGCCCATTTGCCCGACGAGTTGTTAGTGACTAATTGGTTAGCGGACCCACGCTATCAATATAGATCGTTTCATGATTTAGCACAGTCAGGACTTGTGCATGCTTCGTTGTTGATGGCTGATGGTACAGTGAGTAGCTTAGGGCCATTTGGGGCAAAAAATACTAAGCCACTTAACACCGCTTTACTTAGGCAAATAGTGCCACAGCTTTTCCAATTGGCTCAGACTGAGTTAGCCCAAGTAGTTTTAGCTCAAAAAGAGTGGGCGGGGCGTTATAGATGGGATATTTTTCAGGCAAGCAATACGGACTTAAACTTGTCGCATTTATTGCTTGGGCATACTGGTCATTTAGGCATTTTAGAATGGGTTGTTTTGGATAATCATAAGCTTAAGCCCGCAGGGGTCATGCCTGATTTAGCGCTAGATAGTACCGTACTGATCGCCGCTCAGGATCTAGATGCTGTCGTTCGACAGCAGTTTGATCCAGATGCTTTGTTTTACTAGGGCTTTATGCTGTGGCGCAGCATGTGTTATTAGGCACTAGCAGGTAAAATAAATAAAAAAGACATATTCTTACTTTTTCCCCGTAATCAGCATTCACACTTGTAGGGTTGTTAGCATCATGGATGAAAATCTTCGTAAAGCCGCGCTGGAATATCACGAGCAAGGGCGCCCCGGTAAATTGTCAGTCACGCCCACCAAGCAATTAGCCAACCAACGCGACTTAGCTCTAGCTTACTCGCCAGGTGTAGCCGCTGCATGTGAGGAGATCGTAGCCGATCCACAAAACGCGTATCGCTATACTGGTCGTGGTAATTTGGTAGGCGTTATTACTAACGGTACGGCCGTGTTGGGCCTAGGCAATATTGGTGCCTTGGCCTCTAAGCCTGTCATGGAAGGTAAGGCCGTTTTATTTAAAAATTTTGCAGGGATTGATGTTTTTGATATTGAGATCAACGAAACAGATCCGGATAAGCTCGTTGATATTATTGCGGGTTTAGAGCCTACCTTTGGGGGAATCAACCTAGAGGATATCAAAGCTCCAGAGTGTTTCGAGGTAGAGCGTAAATTACGTGAACGCATGAAAATCCCCGTGTTTCATGACGATCAGCATGGTACGGCTATTTGTGTAGCAGCGGCTTTTCTAAATGGTTTAGCTGTTGTAAAAAAAGACCCTAAAAAAGTGAAAGTGGTGGTCTCGGGGGCTGGCGCAGCAGCCTTAGCATGTGTGGATTTAATGGTGGATTTAGGTCTGCCTATCGAGCATATTTGGCTGACTGACATCGAAGGTGTGGTTTACACCGGTCGCACAGCGCTAATGGACGAGAAAAAAGCCCAATATATGCAAGACACAGATGCTCGTACCTTAGCAGACGTGATTGCTGGCGCCGATGTGTTTTTGGGTTTATCAGCAGGGGGTGTATTAAAACCGGAAATGGTTGCCCAAATGGCCGATCGACCATTGATTTTAGCGTTGGCAAACCCAAATCCAGAAATTTTGCCAGAGCTTGCGCATGCAGTGCGTGATGATGTGGTGATGGCAACGGGGCGTTCTGATTACCCGAATCAGGTTAATAACGTATTGTGTTTCCCTTATATTTTCCGTGGAGCGCTCGATATCGGGGCGACCACTATTACTCGTGGTATGGAAAAGGCGGCTGTGCATGCTATTTGTCAGTTGGCTCGCGAGGAGCAAGATGAACTGGTTGCTGCAGCCTATGGCCTAGAGGACGTAGAGTTTGGGCCTAACTACTTTATTCCTAAGCCTTTTGACTCGCGATTGATTTCCCGCATTGCTCCTGCTGTGGCTCAGGCCGGGATGCTAGAGGGCGTAGCCACTCGTCCAATTAGCGATTTCAGCAGTTATATCTACCAGTTACAACAGTTTATGTTCCGTTCTGGCGCATTTATGAAACCGTTGTATGGGACGGCAAAAGGCATTGTCCGAGACGGTGGCAAAGCGCGTATTGTGTTTGCTGAGGGCGAGGACGAGCGTGTCTTACGTGCAGTACAAGTAGTGGTTGATGATAAATTAGCTAAGCCTATTTTAGTAGGGCGTCCTTCGGTCATCGAGCAACGTATTCAACGCTATGGCTTACGTATTCGTGTTGGGGTGGATGTGGAAATCACCAACCCAGAACAAGACGATCGATTTGATACCTATTGGAAAGAGTATTGGGAACTACGCTGCCGTGATGGCGTAACCCGAGAAATGGCCCGAGTCGAAATGCGTCGTCGTTTTACATTGATCGGCGCGATGATGCTGCGCTTAGGCGAGGCTGACGGTATGATTTGTGGCACAGTAGGCACCTATGAAAACCATTTACGTTATGTGGATGAGCTCATTGGCAAGGCTCCGGGTGCTAAAACCTATGGTGCGATGAATATACTGTTGTTAGGCGAGCGTACGATTGCAATTACTGATACGCATGTCAACGACAACCCAAGCGCGGAGCAAATTGCGGAGTTAACGATTGCCGCCGCTAAGCGCATGAAAGAACTCAGCCTAGAGCCCAAAGCAGCCTTATTGTCGCGTTCAAATTTTGGTACTGAGGTCACGCCTTCTAGCACCAAAATGCGCGAGGCATTGTCCTTAATTCGTGCTCAGGCTCCTGATCTTGAAGTTGATGGAGAGATGCATGGTGATTGCGCATTAGATGAGGAAATGCGCAAAAGCATTTTGCCTAACTCTACCTTGTCAGGATCAGCGAATTTGTTGGTTTGCCCCAACGCTGATTCAGCCAATATTGCGTACAACCTTCTCAAAACGGATGGGGGTGGTAAGGTTGCAATTGGACCATTTTTGTTGGGCGCGAATGCCCCCGTTAGCATTCTTACAGCGACCTCATCCGTACGTCGTATTATCAATATGACGGCTTTGACGGTTCTTGAGGCTAATGCTAAAAGTAGCAACTAAGACAGTCAGATAAAGGGCAAGTTGTACATAAAAAACAGCAATACCCTTGTGCAAGTAAAGTTATTGCTGACTTTACTTGCCTAAACCCGTCTAAATAGATTAAAAATGCCAATCTTTATTGCATATGCAATACTTTATTAAAGCAGGATATATACCACCATGATTGGAACCCAGTTGATTCATATTGTTCAGGAGGCCTTGTAATGAGCCAAGCGCCTACGCTGCAAGCTCTATTGCAAAGCGGCGGTCTTATCGAGGCCACCGAAGCCCAACACGAAGGGATATTTGCTCTAGCACAGGCTGCTGAAATCACAGCGTTGAAAGTTGAGTGCGATCGCGCTCGAAGTCGTTCCGCTGTACTACGTGCTATTGTTAAGGCCGTTGATTTTCCAGAGTTTTTTGGTAATGATTTAGATGCTTTGTATGACTGTCTGTGTGATACGGTGTTAGATCAAAAGGTCGGCTTGTATTTATGGCTAGAGAAATTACATACAGGCGACCCCGCTTTGGCCGATGATGCGGCGGCTATTATTAGCGTATGTAATGATGTATCAGATTTCGCAAGCACTAAAGACCGCTATTTTGGTTATACCGTGATTCATGCAGGTAAACACCCAGAGCCAGATCCAGGGGTAGCGCCTACGCCTTATTCAGGCGCAAGCATAGATGAAGAATAATTAATTGATCCAGCCTAATTGGCCGCGAATAGCGCCAATTAGTGCAATAGCAGCTGTTTCGGTACGCAAGACTCGGGCACCGAAGCGCATAGAAATGGCACCTGCATTGAGTGCCATTTTCTTTTCTTCTTCAGACCAGCCTCCTTCGGGGCCAATCAATAAGATCCAGTGGTGTTGATTTAGACGGGCGGCCTGATTTAAGGCCTCTGGAAAGTCTAGCTCTGCGTCAGGATCACAAAATAACAGTTGGCTTTGAGGCTCAAGTTGCTCAGTAAGCTCAGCAAGGGTCTGCACAGGATGCACTCGCAGCAAGCGATTGCGACCACATTGTTCGCTAGCCGCCTGAGCGATACGTTGCCAGTGCTGCAAGCGTTTTTCGAGTCGATCTCCAGCAAGTTTTAACGTGCTGTGCTTGGCAGCAATAGGCAGTAGTTCCGTTGCGCCCATTTCTACTGACTTTTCACAGATCCAATCCATTTTGTCACCTGTGGCTAAACCTTGGGCGACGCTAAGACGCCAGGGCAACTCTCGCTCTATGGCGTTAAACGACTGAATGTGTGCCTGTACTGTTTTGCCATCGTATTGCAAAATGGCTTGATATTCGCCCCCTTTACCATTAAATAAGGTGACTAGACTTTGGTCTGCTAAGCGTAAAACGCGTTGCATGTAGTGGGCTAACTCTTTGGTTAGGGTTACGGTTTGCTGCGCGATTAGGTCGTGCTCAAAGTAAAAACGGGGTAGGCTCATAGTTGTACAAAAACAAAGTAAATGCGTTAAAGTTAGGGCTGAACCCTCTGTGCAGAACAGGGCGGCGCTTTGTGCTGCGCAATAATGGTAAAATCATCATCTTTAGAACTTCTGATTGACTAAATGGGTGTAGTAGCTTTTTGCTAATAGCCCCCTTGTGAGCATCTCATGGATCTTCCATCTTCCACCGCTACGACTATGGCCAATGCGATTCGCGCTTTAGCCATGGATGCCGTTCAACAAGCCAAATCCGGGCACCCCGGAGCCCCGATGGGGATGGCTGATATTGCCGAGGTTTTATGGAATCGGCATTTAAAACATAACCCAAAAAATCCAGCTTGGTTTGATCGTGACCGTTTTGTTTTGTCAAATGGTCATGGTTCTATGCTGATCTATGCGTTACTGCATTTAACAGGCTACGATTTGCCTATAGAGGAAATCAAAAATTTCCGTCAATTGCACTCACGTACCCCTGGTCACCCAGAGGTAGGTTATACCGCCGGAGTCGAAACCACGACAGGCCCGCTTGGGCAGGGTATTACTAATGCGGTGGGTATGGCATTGGCCGAAGCCATGTTAGCCAAAGAGTTCAACCGTCCTAATCACACAATTATCGACCATTTTACCTATGTTTTTGCGGGTGATGGTTGCTTGATGGAAGGCATTTCGCACGAAGCCTGTTCATTAGCTGGCACCTTGAAGCTATCTAAGCTAATTGTTTTGTATGATGACAATGGGATTTCCATTGATGGTCAGGTACAGCCTTGGTTTAGCGATGATACCCCCGCACGTTTTCGTAGTTATGGATGGAATGTAATCCCAGCGGTTAATGGCCATGATGCGGATGCGATTAATGCAGCAATTAGCCAGGCCAAAGCCATGGCGGCAGATAAAAATGGTCCTACATTAATTTGTTGCCGCACTGAAATTGGTAAAGGGTCTCCTAATTTAGCTGGCTCTGAAAAATCCCATGGTGCTCCTTTAGGGGATGCGGAAATCGCCTTAACACGCGAGGCTATTAATTGGCCGCACCCTGCGTTTGAAATCCCTGCTGATGTGTATGAGTTATGGGATGCAACCTCTCGTGGCGCTCAGGTTGAGTCTGCATGGAATCAGGTGTTTGCAGCGTATCAGGCTGAATTTCCTGAGTTAGCCGCCGAGTTAACTCGTCGTATGAGTGGTGACTTACCCGCTGATTTTGCTGAAAAAGCTCACGCTTTCATCGAAAAAACAAATGCCGACGCTCAAACCGTGGCGACACGTAAAGCGTCGCAATTAGCAATTACTGCCTTGGTTGATGTTGTACCTGAAATGATAGGTGGTTCTGCTGACTTAACCGGTTCAAATTTAACCAATTGGCCTGATGTAAAACCGTTACGCGTTGGTGCGGACGGCATCGAGTTTGGTCGTCACATCAATTATGGTGTGCGTGAATTTGGTATGTCTGCTGTGATGAATGGCATGGCGTTGCATGGTGGTTATATTCCTTTCGCCGGTACTTTCCTGACCTTCTCAGACTACTCGCGTAATGCTATTCGTATGGCTGCATTGATGCGTCAACGCGTTATTCATGTCTTTACGCACGACTCTATTGGTTTGGGCGAAGACGGACCTACCCATCAGTCGGTAGAGCATGCGGCTAGCTTACGTTTAATTCCTAATTTGCATGTATGGCGTCCATGCGATACCGCAGAGACAGCCGCAGCTTGGGTTCATGCTTTAGCACGTCCACAAAGCGTGGGTATGAATGTAAAAGCTGGTGGACCTAGTGCTTTGTTGTTGTCTCGTCAGAACTTGCCTTTTATAGAGCGTGACGCGGCGACAACAGCTGCAATTGCGCGTGGTGGTTATGTACTGCGAGATGCTGAAAACCCACAAGCTATTTTGATTGCTACCGGCTCCGAGGTCGAACTCGCTTTAGATGCGCAACAGCAATTAGCAGCTAAAGGTATTGCGGTTCGGGTTGTATCTATGCCATGTACAAATGTATTTGATGAGCAGTCAGCAGACTGGCGTAATAGCGTGTTGTTGCCTAATGTGCCACGTGTTGCTATCGAGGCGGGCTCAACATCAGGTTGGTACAAATATGTGGGCTTGGATGGTGCCGTAATAGGTTTAGACACCTACGGTGAGTCTGCCCCCGCAGGTGTATTATTTGAACATTTTGGTATTACAGCGGCAAAACTTGTTGAAGCCGTAGAGAATATTCTGTAAAGGAGACTTATATAATGACCATTCGTGTCGCAATTAACGGTTACGGTCGTATTGGCCGTATGACTCTACGTGCTCACTACGAGTACGGTAAAAAACATGGTATCGAGATCGTTGCTATTAATGCCCCTGGTCAAGATGTAGTGGCTCGTCATTTGACTCGCTATGATTCTGTTCATGGTCGATTCAATGCCGACGTGGAGTTATCTGAAGACAATCAGTATTTGATTATCAATGGTGATCGTATTCGTTTGTTGTCTGAGCGTGATCCAACTAAATTACCTTGGGGTGATTTAAATGTAGACGTGGTGCTAGATTGTACCGGTCGCTTTACCACCAAAGAAGCCGCAAGTGCTCACTTGGTCGCTGGTGCTAAAAAAGTCTTGATCTCCGCTCCAGGTGGCAAAGACGTAGATGCAACCGTGGTATACGGTGTAAACCACGATGTACTAAAGGCAACGGATACCGTTGTATCAAATGCATCTTGCACCACAAACTGTTTGGCTCCTTTGGTTCAGCCACTAAGCCAAGAGCTTGGCTTGGTCAATGGTTTGATGACCACAATTCATGCTTACACCAATGATCAGGTGTTGATTGATGTGGCTCATAAAGACTTGCGTCGTGCTCGCGCCGCAGCAGAAAGCATCATTCCAACAAAAACTGGCGCTGCCGCTGCTGTGGGTTTGGTGTTGCCTGAATTAAATGGCAAGCTAGATGGTTTTGCGGTACGTGTGCCTACTGTGAACGTATCGATGGTTGATTTGACCTTTGTGGCTGGTCGCGCTACGACGGTTGAAGAAGTGAATGGTATCTTAAAGACAGCAGCCGAAGGACGTCTAAAAGGGGTGCTGGAATATTGTGATGAGCCATTAGTCTCTATTGATCACAATCACAGCACAGCCTCTAGTATTGTTGATTCGTTATTGACTAAAGTATCTGGTAGCTTAGTTAAAGTCACCGCTTGGTACGATAACGAGTGGGCTTTCTCTGTTCGTATGCTCGATACTACAGCCGCGATGATGGCAGCTAAGTAATTCTCATTACCATCTAGGCGGGGCTTGCCCCGCCTTTATTTTGTCTATACCTCTTTCATGACTACACACATTACCACTTTGGCGGACCTTGTTGCCGCAGGCCAGTTACAAGGCAAACGCGTTTTTATTCGTTCAGATCTGAATGTGCCTCTCAGTAATGGCGAAATTACCGAAGACACTCGTATCAAAGCCTCGTTGCCTGCGATTCGTATGGCCTTAGACGCGGGTGCGGCCGTGATGGTGACATCGCACTTAGGTCGTCCTAAAGAGGGCATTGTGATGCCCGAGGATTCCTTGGCTCCTGTGGCTGAGCGTTTATCCAAAATGTTAGCGTTGCCAGTGCCTTTGCGTCGTGATTGGGTTGATGGGGTAGATGTTGAGCCCGGTCATGTCGTGATGCTAGAAAACTGCCGTTGTAATGTAGGTGAAAAAGCTAATGATATTGAGCTATCTAAAAAAATGGCAGCATTGTGTGATGTATTTGTTAATGATGCTTTTGGTACGGCTCACCGAGCACAAGCGACCACAGAGGGCATAGCTCGCTTTGCTCCTATTGTGTGTGCAGGTCCCTTATTAGCCGCAGAATTAGATGCTTTAGGCAAAACATTAAAAAACCCTGCGCGTCCCTTAGTCGCTATTGTGGGTGGGGCCAAGGTCTCTACTAAGCTTTCTATCTTGCGCGCTTTATCAGATAAGGTAGATCAGTTAATTGTAGGCGGCGGTATAGCCAATACATTTATGGCTGCAAATGGTTTGGCTATTGGTAAATCATTAGCGGAAACGGATCAGATTGACGAGGCAAACGCCGTTATTGCACATATGCAAGAGCGTGGCGCGGCCGTTCCCGTTCCCAGAGATGTGGTGTGTGCCAAAAGTTTTTCTACGGATGCTGAGGCAACCACTAAGGCAGCAGCCGAAGTGGCAGAAGATGATTTGATTTTAGATATCGGGCCTGACTCTGCGCATGAATTAGCCGAAATTCTGCGTAATGCTGGTACTATTGTTTGGAATGGCCCTGTAGGGGTTTTTGAATTTCCTGCTTTTGCTAGTGGAACCCGAGTGATTGCAAATGCTATTGCTGACTCTAACGCATTTTCTATTGCTGGCGGAGGTGATACGTTAGCTGCAATTGCAAAGTTCGGTATTGCAGATAAAGTAGGTTATATCTCTACAGGTGGTGGTGCTTTCTTGGAGTTTTTAGAGGGTAAAAAACTACCGGCTGTAGCTGTACTGGAGCAGCGCTCAGAGGCGTAGAGGGTTTTAAATGAAGCACACCCACAAACGAATCAATCGATTTGTTTGGTGGGTGTGCTTTTTAGCGCTTTTATATTTTACCCCGGTGCTAGAACAAGGATCGATAATAGGAATATAAAAAAAGAGCTCTAAATAATATATAGCTGATTAGTGCCCACCATAACCCCGTGTTGGCGAAAATAGGAGTCCACCAAACACTAAAAATAACAAAAAGAATTAATGCCGCAACGGTTGAATTTCGCATTGGCTGGGTTTTAGTAAGTCCGATAAATATACCGTCTAATTGAAAAGCAGCGAAAGACGTAAAAATATAAATGGCAGCAAAATGGCGGTGACGATTGGCTATATCTTGGACTAGAGAGTCTTGAGTTAATAAAGAAACAATAGTCGGCCCAAAAAATAAAAAGAGTAAACTTAAAACAGAAGAGCTGATAACTGCTAACACAGTGGTTTTTTTTACAATGAGCTGTAGTTGTAATTTGTTTTTAGCTCCATAAGTATGACCAACCTTCATTTCAGAAACGTTGGCAAAACCATCCAGAAAAAAAGCCGATAATGAGATTAGCTGCAGCAAAATATGGTTAGCAGCTAGGGTTTGGTCCCCAAGTTGCGCTCCTTGTTTAGCAAACCAAGCAAAGCCAGAGATCAGCGCTAGGGTGCGAATCATAATGTCACTATTCACTTTCAATAGAGCCATAAGACGGGTGCGATCAAAAATGGTGTTGCGTAGCTGCCAGAGACGTTGTTGAGGATGGTGAATCCCCATTTTCTTGAAGACAATCCACAACGCAAAAAACAGAGCCACCCATTCAGCAAGCACCGTGCCAAGTGCAATCCCAGCGACACCCAAACTCATCCCCACTACAAATAGGATATTTAAGACTACGTTGAGGCCATTTAAGAGTAGCTGTACCCACAGTAGCTGTTGCGTCCAACCCATGCCAATCAGGATTCCGAGTAAGGCGAAGGTCATTAGCGTAGCTGGCGCCCCTAAAATTCGAATATAAAAATAGTCTCGAACTCGCTCGTTGACCTCAGGGCTAGCACTGAGGAAATGAGTAGCCATTTTTTCTATGGGGTATTGCAACAGGATGAGTGCAACGCCAATGCTGAATCCCACGAGTAAGGTACGAAAGAGTAAAGCATGCAGCTCACGCTTATCTTTGGCCCCTAAGGCTTGCGCTACAAAACCCGTGGTGCCCATCCGCAAAAATCCAAACCCCCAGTACACAAAGCTAAAGATTAATGCGGCTAGAGCAATAGCACCTAAATCCGAGGCAGAGCCTGTCTGCCCAATGACAGCGGTATCAATTAAGCCCAATAAGGGGACAGCGGCATTAGCTACTATGACAGGTAGGGCGAGTCGGATTAGCTCGGGGTAGGAAGGGTGCTGCATATCTTAGGAATCAGGGGAAAGCGAGGCCAATAGCGCGGTATATCCCTCTAGGGTATTGGGGTAGTGAAATAAAAAGCCACTGCTTAGTAATCGCTGATTAGAAAAGTGTTTGCTTTCATAAGGGATAGTAGGGTCAAGTGTTGGCGCGGGCACCTGCAGTTGTTGCGTAATATGGGCGTACAGTCTACGTGCAGGCAAGGGGGTGCTATCGGTAGCTACATAACAAGGCAAAGGAGCCTCCAGCGTTAGCAGATGAGTACAGACTCGAGCCGCATCTTCACTATGGATTCGATTGGCATAGTTATCCATGGCAGGGTTGATTCGTAGCTGTTGTTGGCGAAGGCGCTCAAAAATGCGGTGGCGTCCAGGCCCATAAAGGCCACTAAATCGTACAATACAGAGCTTGTCACCTAGCTCGCGTTGTAGCCATTGCTCGGCGTTAAGTAAATACTCTCCATTAAAGGAAGGAGGGCGTAACATGGAGTACTCATCTTGGGGCACAGGATCCGCCCCATACACGGCGGTGGAGGAGATAAAAACAAAACGGGTCAGAGCACTAAGATCGATTTGTTGTAACAGGTTTTCTAGCCCTTGTTGGTAAATAGCTTCGTAGCTCTGTGCGTCGCGTTGGGCTGGTGTGGGGCTATAGACCATATGAGTATAAGAATCATGGATCGCACGCAGTGATTCGGCTTGTGTTATATCGGCGGATATGGTGTGTTGAAACCCCTGTGTAGCAGGGTGACGGCGTAGAGCTGTGGTTTGCCAGTCGGTTCCTAACTGAGATACGCTTTTTTGAGCCAAGTCACCGGCTCCAATCCAAAGTAATGATTTCATGGTTACGCTCAAAAATAAAAAGCAAAGCATTCATCATAACGTAGTTAATTTTTGTTGCAGCCCCTCGTACAGCAGCTAAGGCAAGCTCAGTGTAGAATAAGACAACATCATTAATATGACATAGCTTTTGTTTTAGGATGACTATGAGCTCTTTGCGTTTACATCGACAGCACCCTGATCAACTTTTAGTGGGGCTGGTTTCTATATCGGATCGTGCTTCCAGCGGACAGTACGAAGATCAAGGAATACCTGCGCTGCAGGGTTGGTTAGATCAGGCCATTGTGCAGCCGTCCCAGTATGCGACACGTTTAGTCGCAGACGAGCCCGAGCAAGTGTCAGCGGCGTTAATAGAGCTAGTTGACGACTTAGGTTGTGATTTGGTGCTCACCACAGGAGGCACAGGCCCTGCACGTAGAGACATCACTCCCGAGGCCACCCTAGCTGTAGGCACTAAAGAAATGCCTGGCTTTGGTGAGCAAATGCGTCAGATTAGTTTGCAGTTTGTGCCAACGGCTATTTTGTCGCGTCAGGTGGCTGTGATTCGAGAGACGAACGATCATGCCGCTCTTATTATTAATTTGCCTGGTCAACCAAAGGCGATTGCGGAAACCTTAGCTGGTTTAAAAGATGATCAAGGCAAAAGTCTTGTGCCGGGCATTTTTGCCGCAGTTCCTTATTGTATTGACCTGATTGGTGGGCCGTATATAGAGACCCACGAGCAGGTTGTGATGTCATTTAGACCAAAATCAGCTCGACGTAGCGCATAAAACTAAACTACACGAGCAAAAAACTTCATTCCACCTTAAAATTACTTTATTCATTATTTGTTTATCTAGGAGAATTCATCATGGCTCTGGTTTCCATGCGTCAGTTGCTCGACCATGCGGCTGAAAATGGTTACGGTATTCCGGCGTTTAACGTCAACAACCTTGAACAAGTTCAGGCCATTATGGAAGCCGCCCATGAGACAGATAGCCCTGTAATCATGCAGGCTTCTGCTGGTGCACGTAAATACGCGGGCGAAGGCTTTCTAAAACACTTGATTCAGGCTGCCGTCGAATCCTACCCCCATATTCCTGTTGTGATGCACCAAGATCACGGTCAGTCCCCTGCGGTATGTCAAGGTGCTATTGACCTAGGCTTCTCTAGCGTGATGATGGATGGCTCACTCAAAGAAGACGGAAAAACGATTGCTGATTTTGAGTACAACGTAGAGGTGACTCGTAAAGTGGTCGAAATGGCACACAAATTAGGTGTGACCGTAGAGGGCGAGTTAGGTTGCTTGGGTTCCTTAGAAACCATGCAAGGCGATAAAGAAGACGGTCATGGTTTTGATGGTGTGTTGACCATGGATCAGTTGTTGACTAGCCCTGAAGAGGCCGCTGAATTTGTACGACGCACTCAACTTGATGCATTAGCTATTGCTATTGGGACAAGTCATGGGGCATACAAATTCACTCGTGAACCCACCGGCGATATTCTTTCCATCGAACGCGTAAAAGAAATTCATGCTCGTTTACCTAATACGCACTTGGTCATGCACGGTAGTTCCAGTGTGCCTCAGGAACTCTTAGCGGAGATCCGTGAGTTTGGCGGTGACATGAAAGAAACCTACGGTGTGCCTGTGGCAGAGATCCAAGAGGCGATCAAGTATGGTGTGCGTAAAGTGAATATCGATACTGATATTCGTTTGGCTATGACTGCTGCTGTACGTCGTTTCTTATTCCAGAACCCAGAAAAATTTGATCCTCGTGAGTTCCTGAAGCCAGCTCGCGAAGCCGCTAAGGCCATTTGTGTGGCGCGCTACCAGCAGTTTGGTGCGGCAGGGAACGCGTCTAAAATTAAGCCTATTACGCTCAATGAGATGGCAGCAAAATATGCTGCCGGTGAATTAGCTCAACGCGTTGAATAATTAGTGTTCCAGAGGCGGTGTAATACACCGCCCTTTGTTTTATAGGATATATCGTGCAAGCTCTATACCAAAGCACGCTGCAATCGTTGCCTTTGCTCGGTCGTGGCAAAGTTCGTGATATGTATGCTGTCGGTGACGACAAACTATTAATTGTTGCTTCAGATCGTTTATCTGCGTTTGATGTGATTTTAGATGATCCCATTCCAGGTAAAGGGGCTGTGCTGACACATTTAACCGAGTTCTGGTTAAAAAAACTAGGTCATATCGTTCCTAATCATTCCACACCAGTCAGTCCATTAGATGTAGTTCCTGTTCAGGAACACGCCTTGGTTCAAGATCGATCAATGGTGGTAAAACGCTTAAAACCGATTATGGTCGAATGCGTGGCACGGGGTTATGTGGTGGGCTCAGGTTGGGCTGATTACAAAAAAACAGGTACGATTTGTGGGATTGCATTACCTGCAGGGTTACAACAGGCTCAAAAACTGGATCAGCCTATTTTTACCCCAGCAGCAAAGGCAGAGGTGGGTGAGCACGATGAGAACGTCAGTTTTGATTATGTGGTCAATGAATTAGGTCAAGAGCTCGCCGAAAAGCTTCGTGATACGACCTTAGCGCTCTATCAGGCAGCAGCTGATTATGCAGCTCAACATGGCATTATTATTGCGGATACCAAATTTGAGTTTGGTTTAGATGAAAATGGGGTGCTGCATTTAATGGACGAGGTCCTGACTCCCGACTCATCACGGTTTTGGGATGCGGCGACCTATGCGGTAGGCAGTAACCCAGCTTCTTTTGATAAGCAGTTTGTGCGTGATTGGCTAGAGACCCAAGACTGGGATAAAACTGCCCCTGCTCCGCGCTTACCGCAAGACGTGATTGAACAAACCGCGGCTAAATATGCCGAGGCTGTGACTCGTTTAGGGGCTTAGTACCATGTCCAAGATAAAAGTAGGTATTGTGATGGGCTCGTCTTCGGACTGGCCTGTGATGCAAAACGCAGCACAGATTCTGACTGATTTTGGTGTGCCCTTCGAGGCAAAGGTTGTCTCGGCTCACCGTATGCCCATAGATATGGTGGATTATGGTGCTCAGGCGTCCGAACAGGGCTATCACGCCATTATTGCTGGGGCGGGTGGTGCAGCCCATTTACCCGGCATGTTAGCCGCTTTAACTGAGGTTCCCGTTTTTGGGGTTCCCGTTCCTTCACGCTATCTAAAAGGCGAGGACTCGCTGTTATCTATAGTGCAAATGCCTAAAGGTGTGCCAGTGGCTACTTTTGCGATAGGCGAGGCAGGGGCTGCTAATGCGGCCTTGCATGTGATTGCAACGATGGCAGTTCATGATGCTGATCTAAAGGAAAAGTTAAAGGCGTTTCGTGCGCAACAAACAGAAAATGCGCGCGCCATGCATTTGCCAGCGGTGGGTGAGTCGAGTTAATTATGTCTACTGTAAACACATTTCTACCAGGGCAGTGGTTAGGCATGGTGGGTGGTGGCCAATTAGCCCGTATGTTTTGTTACGCGGCCCATCGGATGGGCTATAAGGTCGCTATTTTAGATCCTGATCGAGCCAGTCCTGCCGGTGCAGTGGCTGATAAGCATATTTGTGCTTCGTATGATGATAGTGCGGCTTTACTGCAGTTAGCAGAGCTTTGCCCTGCTATTACCACTGAGTTTGAAAATGTACCGGCTCAAAGTTTAATTCGCTTAGCGGAGATCAGTCGCGTTACCCCAAGTGGCGAGGCAGTCTCTGTGGTGCAGGATCGTATTCGAGAAAAGCAATTTATCGCTAAAGCCGGAGTTCCTGTTGTGCCGTATTGTGCGGTACATAACATCGAGGATCTGCTGAATGCAGAGGCTTCTCTCTTTCCCGGTATTTTAAAAGCCGCTCGTTTTGGTTATGACGGTAAAGGGCAGGCTCGGGTACAAACCAAACAAGAGGCCCTAGAGGCTTTTGCTAATTTTGGTCAGGTTGCCTGTGTACTAGAGGCTTTACAGCCACTAGAGGACGAAATATCAGTAGTCGTAGCGCGTGCTTTGGATGGCTCTACGGCGATTTATACTCCCTCACATAATCAACATCGTGATGGGATTTTGGCTGTGTCTACGGCGGCGAATCCGTGTCGACTCACAGACTACCATCAACAGGCTCAGACCGCAGCCGTAGCGATTGCAGAATCGCTTGATTACTACGGTGTCATGTGTGTAGAGTTCTTTATCTTGGCGGATGGGACGCTTTTAGCTAACGAGGTCGCTCCACGTCCTCATAATAGTGGTCACTTTACTATAGAGGCTTGCCTTAGCAGTCAGTTTGAACAACAGGTGCGGGTGATGGCTGGGTTGCCGTTGGGCTCAAGCCAAGAGCTACAGTCCTCTACGATGTTTAATGTGCTGGGTGATATGTGGTTTAACGCTGAAGACGACTACATTGAGCCTAACTGGCCAGCATTGTTGGCCGTTCCAGGCGTATATTTGCATTTGTATGGCAAAGCAGAAGCGCGCAAAGGTCGAAAAATGGGACATGTGACATTGTTAGCTCCAAATGCCAAGCAATTACAGGCTAAAGCTCAGCAAGTAGCCGATATTTTAGGCTTTGATTGGTATGAGTGATCTGGATGCTCAAATTCATGATGCGGCTCAACGTCTTGCTAAAGGGCAATTGGTCGCATTTCCTACCGAAACGGTGTATGGATTAGGGGCAGATGCCTCTAATCCAGAGGCTGTAGCGGCGATTTTTGCAGCGAAAGGGCGTCCATCCAATCATCCGGTGATTGTGCATGTGGCGCCTCAGGCGGACTTATCGTACTGGGTCTCGGACATACCCAAAGAGGCCCAGCAGTTAATGGACGCATTTTGGCCAGGGCCTCTAACACTGATTTTACCTCGCTCCGTGCAGGCATTAGCGGCGGTTAGTGGTGGCCAAGACACCATAGGGATACGTTGTCCCTCACATCCTGTAGCGCAGGCCATGTTAAAGGCCTTTGAGCAGATTAAAGGGCCTGGGGCAGGGGTAGCGGCCCCGTCAGCTAATCGTTTTGGGCAGGTTTCTCCGACTCAGGCACAGCATGTACGTGATGAGTTTCCTGATGTGGATAGCTCAGAGTTGTATGTGCTGTCTGGCGGTAGCTCAGATGTAGGTATTGAATCAACGATTGTAGATGTGTCTAGACTAGCCCAAGGTGTGGCCCCAGTTGTTTTACGACCAGGGCATATTACTGCGACCCAAATTGCCGAGGTTTTGCAGCGCGATTTGGGCCATCAACAGGCAGAGAATACACCTCGTGTGTCCGGCTCATTAAAGGCGCATTATGCGCCACGCACCCCGTTGTTTTTATTGTCTGCAGAGCAGATATCTGTTTTACCCGCTGGCAATGTGGTTGCGGTTAGTTTTGAGGGGTTGGCTCCGGTAGGGGTGCATAACTATCAAGCACCACCGACTCCTACTCATTATGCCAGTCAACTGTATGCCATGTTACGTAGTTTAGATCAGCAGGGCTATAAAGCGATCTACGTGCAGCGTCCCCCTCAGACGCCAGACTGGGATGCAGTCAATGATCGTCTAGGGCGAGCCGCAGCTGCGTTTGAGCTAGACACAGATATTACATAGGTTGTTTAGCTAAAAATTGAGTAACCAGGTCTATCACTCGATCAGGCATGTCAATATAAGGTGAATGGCGGCAGACCTCTAAAGCGCAGGTTTCTGTGTGCGGTATGTGTTTTTTGAGATCATAAATTTGTGCCAATGAGGCATATTCATCATCAGTGCCCTGTATGGCTAATACGGGGCATTTTATGTGTTTGATGTCTTGCTCTATGTTCCAGTGATGTAAATAGTATTCGTCACCCCAAACACCTGCCCAGCCCCAAAAAGCAGAATCCACATCGGCATGATAACGGCTAAGTCGTTGGCGCAAATCCCCTTGCTTATACCATTCGATGGCTTGTTGTACGCCAGCCGTCGTCATGGGTTCTATATAAAGATGGGGGGCAAGCACAATGATGTTTTTTGCTAGGTGCTTGGGCATGGCTGCATAAAGTAGTGCAATGGTGGCACCGTCACTATGCCCAAATAGTGTAAAAGGCTCTGTGACATTGAGGGCCTTTAATAATGCTGGTAGAGCTTGTTGTGCCTCAATGTGCAGGTAGTCACCGTGCCATTTTTCAGTGGCTGGTCGTGGCGTGCTTTGGCCATAGGCATAACGAGAGTAGATGAGTCCGCGATAGCCTAGCGCTTGGCATAGGCGCTCTGGCCAGTTTTGCCAATGCGCTATGGAGCCTAAGCCTTCGTGTAAAAAAATCATAAGCGGGGCGGTTGTGTTGTTTACACCAACCCATTGGTACTCAATATCCCTTTGCTTTCCGTTCCACTGTAGATGGATTACTTCACTCTTTTTTTTCATGGCTATACATATAAAAAAAGCGACTGGCACAGCAGTCGCTAGGTGAGCAGCCTAAGCGTTTAGCTTAGATGAGCATTTAAACATTTGCTCAGTTCAAACATGCTGATTTGGTCTTTGCCAAAAATGGGTTTCAGTTTGGCGTCAGCATTGATATTACGGCGATTCTCAGGGGCCTGTAAATCATGTTTTTTGATGTATTCCCACATTTTCTTAGTTACTTCGGTGCGGGGAAGCGGTTTTTTGCCTACGATTTCAGCTAGATCTGCACTAGGGGTCATGGGTTTCATGAATCCAGTGCCGGTGGCTTTGCTGGCCTTAGAGACTTTAGTCGTTGTTTCAGAGGTGGTTTTAGTGGCTTTAGCCATGGCTTGCTCCTGTAGTAAGTCGCACAGATTGAAAAGGGCAGTTGTCAGCCTTAACAAAACATAGCATGCTATGTGTGGTTCGTCTGTGCTAGATCTTGTTTAGCACGACATTTATCTATCTTAGCCCTATAAATTGTAAGAATGACACCACAAAAGTCTTTGTTAACAGAACTTTACAGCTTGTTGCCTGAAATCCAAGGCATTCGACAGCGTATTCATGCTCATCCAGAGCTTGGCTTTCAGGAGTTGGCTACTGCCGCATTGGTCGCTGACTATTTGCGTCAACTTGATATAGAGGTTCATGAGCAAGTTGGGAAAACGGGTGTAGTGGGTGTCTTGAGAGGGACCGCAGGTATCTCAGCCCGAAGCATTGGCTTACGAGCAGATATGGATGCCTTGCCCATCCATGAGCAAACTCAGTTGCCATACCAGTCCACGATTGCTGGACAGATGCACGCTTGCGGGCATGATGGTCATACTGCAGTGCTGTTAGCCACTGCCGCTTATTTGGCTAAACACCGTGATTTTGCTGGGATAGTGCATTTTATGCTGCGTCAACGGCCGGGGGCTTATTTTCGACTAGGGCAAGGTGGTGCAGAACAAAGGCGGGTATTGCATAATGCTAATTTCGACTTTAATGATGCCGTGATCCCACAGGGGGCGGCCATGTTTGTGCGTATTGCACAAAATTTTTTAGCTCAGACTACGACAACTACATTGAATTTAGGATAAAAGATGACGGTGGCTACACAGCAATTACGACTACGACGACCTGACGATTGGCATGTTCATTTGCGCGATGGCGCGGTATTGCAGTCGGTAGTGGCACATACAGCACGGCAGTTTGCGCGTGCTATTGTAATGCCTAATCTGACACCCCCCGTTATTACTACGGCACAGGCGATTGCCTATCAGCAACGTATTATGGCGGCTTTAGCCACACATACAGAGGCCCCTGATTTTACTGCCCTGATGACCTTGTACCTAACCGATAAGACACCTGCAGACGAAATAGCAAAAGCGAAAGAGTCTGGGGTGGTTCATGCCGTTAAATTATACCCAGCAGGGGCAACAACCAACTCTGATGCTGGTGTAACTGATCTGCTCAAGCATTGTGGAGCAGTGCTCGAGGCCATGCAAAAACATAATTTGCCTTTGTTGGTGCACGGGGAAGTTACCGATCCGACTATTGACGTCTTTGACAGAGAGGCTGTTTTTATTGATCGGGTGATGCTGCCTTTACGTAAACAATTTCCTAATTTAAAAGTCGTTTTTGAACACATCACGACCAAAGAAGGGGCTGATTATGTAGCTACCGCCGAGGGCCCGGTGGCGGCGACCATTACCCCGCAGCACTTACTCTATAATCGCAATGCTATTTTTAGTGGTGGGCTACGTCCTCATTGGTATTGTTTGCCGATTTTAAAACGTGAACTTCACCGAGAGGCCTTACTGGCTGCTGCAACGAGCGATAGCAATCGTTTTTTCTTAGGTACTGATAGTGCGCCTCATGTGAAAGGACAAAAAGAAAAAGACTGTGGTTGTGCAGGCTGTTATTCTGCATACCATGCAATGGAGTTATACGCTGCTGCCTTTGAGTCGGTAGGTAAATTAGATAGATTAGAGGCCTTTGCTAGTTTGAATGGCCCTGCTTTTTATGATTTGCCTGTTAATGATAGTTTTATCACGCTTGAGCGTACCGAGACCATGATTCCTGATGTGCTAGATATGGCCAATGATCAGATCGTACCTTTAGCGGCAGGTGAATCACTTAATTGGCGTTTTGTAGAATAAAACTAAAGCCCGAGCCAATTAAATCATTGACTCGGGCTTATTTTTACTTAGATTGCGGCGATAAGAAATCGTAAATTAACCGCCTTTTTTCTCTTCTAAGGCCTCCCAACGAGCAAATAGCTCTGTCAGATCCTCATCTAAACCGGCAAGCTGGGCATTGATGGCATCTGCTTTGGCAGTGCCTTCGGTGTAAAGGTCTGGGTCTGTGAGCTGTTCGGCTAACTGGACTTGTTGCTTTTCTATTGTGGCGATCTTTTCAGGGATCTCGGCCAGTTCTTTTTCTTCCCACGAGGCCAAACGACTTTTGGTGACGGTCTTAGTAGGCGTGGGGGCCGCCGCGGCCTTAGCAGCAGGTTTTGGATTCCCTTTGCCTGATTTGGTTTTCTGTACCACAGGCGCAGGACGTTGTTCTAGCCAATCGTCATAGCCGCCCACGTATTCTCCCCAATGTCCATCACCCTCGGCGGCAATAACCTGAGTCACTACGTTATTTAGGAAGGCTCTATCGTGGCTGACTAGCATAACTGTGCCCGTGTATTCGGTCAGCAAACCTTCTAGTAGTTCTAAGGTTTCAATGTCTAAGTCGTTGGTGGGTTCGTCTAAAACAAGCACATTAGTAGGTTGAGCAAACATACGAGCTAAGGCTAAACGAGCTCGCTCGCCACCGGAAAGTGTTTTGACAGGTGAATTAGCTCTAGCAGCAGGGAACAGAAAGTCCTCTAGGTAGCTCATAACGTGTTTACGTTGATCACCAATTTCAATCCACTCAGTACCAGGGCTAATGGTTTGGGCTAGTGTGGCATTTTCATCTAAATTGGCTCGCATCTGATCAAAATATCCAATATTGAGCTGCGTACCATGTTTGATGGTGCCATCAGATGGTTCAAGTAGACCCAGCAAAATACGTAATAATGTGGTTTTACCTGCCCCATTTGGACCAATAAAGCCGATACGATCGCCGCGCATAATAATGGTTGAGAAATCATTAATTAATACACGCTCGTCAAATCGTTGATTGAGGTTTTCGGCCTCAATCACAATTTTGCCCGATTTTCGGCCTTCGGCAATGGCAAAGTTAACGTTACCGGAGCGCTCTCTGCGTTCTGCACGGGCGCGTCGTAATGATTCTAATCGACGCACGCGACCCTCGTCACGGGTACGGCGTGCTTGTACGCCAGTACGAATCCAGACTTCCTCTTGGGCGAGGAATTTGTCAAACTTAGCATTTTGTTGGGCTTCGGATTCTAGCCACTCGGCTTTGCGTTCTTGCCAGCGAGTAAAGTTACCGGGGAAGCTGAAAATATGGCCGCGGTCTAATTCAATAATGCGGGTAGCGACCGAGTCCAAGAAGGCTCGGTCATGAGTAATGACAACGATGCTGCCTTTGAACTGTTTGAGCTGTTGCTCTAGCCACAAAATACCATCAAAGTCTAAGTGGTTGGTGGGCTCGTCCAGAAGCAATAGGTCTGGCTCATCGGTCATGGCCTTAGCTAGAGCGACTCGCTTACGCGTTCCGCCAGAGAGTGCATCGGTTAGCGCATCAGGATCTAAACCTAACTGATCTATTAACGCACCAACACGACCCACACGTTGCCAGTCTTCGGTTTCAGCATAGTCCCCGCATAGGTAATCGTAGATGGTCGTGTTTTCAGGCAAATCAGGTTCTTGTTCTACGGTAGCCACACGCAAACCGCTTTTGAACATGATTTCGCCCTCGTCAGGTTGTAGACGTTGGTCAATCAGTTTTAATAAAGAAGATTTGCCTGTGCCGTTGCGCCCGATAAGGCCACAGCGCTCATTGTCATGAATAATGAGATCAGCATTATCTAATAGGGGATGGTGGCCGAAGGCGAGTTGCACTCGGTTAAGGGTCACAAGATGAATAGACATAGGCTAAATGAAAATAAAAGATGAATGTTTGTATTATCGCAGGTTACAATGGTGTCGTGGGGCAGGTCGGGCAATCGCGGTGAATTCCGAGGAAGGTCCGGACTCCATAGAGCAAGATAGCGGCTAACAGCCGTCTGGTAACTCGAAAGACAAGCCAAGGACTAGGGCCACAGAGACGAGACTGCGTCGGGGGCATATCTATTGTATATGCACTGGTACGGCGACTCCGTACTGTTTAACGGTTTTCCGTTATAATGATGTAGGGTGAAACGCGGTAACCTCTATCTGGAGCAACATCAAATAGGCGTATGCAGATTGATTCTATCAATCTAAAGGGCGGCTCGTCCGAATACGCGGGTAGATGGCTCGAGCGTATAGGCAACTATACGCCTAGACGAATGATTGCCAACCTATTTATAGGTTTACAAGATCCGGCCTATAGACCTGTTCCACACTTTCTTATTGTCGACTCCGACAAAAAACTAAAATGTTATGAATTGTAATAAGCGTATCTTGTATTACGTAGATGGACGCACGCCCATACGTTACAGTTTACATTTGCTTTAGAGCTCAATTTATTGATTTTATAGGTTTTTTTAAAATTAAATCAAGTTAGCACTTGGGGCTAAGTATTTGTTGTAATTGAAAAAAATGGAATACGGTCTTGACCCTAAAGCGCGCATAGCTTAGAGTGGGGAAAAGTGGGTTTTAGTGTAAATGGATGGGGTCAAGTGTTCCAAGGTAGCAGTGCGCTCAGCCTAGATGCCAAAGGTCGTATGACGGTTCCCACACGGTATCGGGATCACCTGTTGGCTACTGAATCAGGATGCCTCACCCTTACACGGCACCCTGATGGCTGCTTAATTCTCTATCCTCGTTCTACATGGGAACAAAAGCGCGAACAAATCGCGGCATTACCTATGTCTGCTCGAGCCTTACAGCGCTTAATGCTCGGATCTGCCCAAGACGTAGAGATAGACTCTGCTGGGCGAATTCTCATTGCTCCAGAGCTGCGACAGGCAGCAGGCTTACTTAAGAACACGATGTTATTAGGTTTAGGTGGCCATTTTGAGCTTTGGGACGCTCAGCAACTAGAACTACGCCAAGCCGCAGACCTAGCTCAAGCTCTCCCCGAAGCGTTAGATCATTTTTCACTCTGAGTCGGCTCACCATGGAACTCAAACATCGTTCCGTTTTACTGGAACCTACGGTTTCAGCTTTACTCGCTCCTAACTTTACGGCGCGACGTTGGCCTGTGCTTGACTCCTCTACGCTTGCTCCGGTCCAAGGCATCTTTGTTGATGCGACCTTTGGGCGTGGCGGGCACAGCCGCTACCTATTACAGTTTTTAGCTCCAGATGCACGTTTAATTGTGTTCGATAAAGATCCTACTGCGATTGAATTTGCCCTAGAGCTTCAGCGTGAGGATGCCCGAGTCACAGTCGTTCACGCTGGTTTTGTAAATATTGCTCAACGCCTAACGGATTTAGGTATAGAGCAGATTGATGGTGTCATGATGGACTTGGGAGTCTCTTCCCCCCAGATAGATGACGCTGATCGTGGATTTTCTTTTATGCGCAATGGCCCATTGGACATGCGTATGGACAACTCAACAGGCCCAACGGCCGCAGAATGGTTAGCAACCGCTGACCAAGACGAAATTAAGGAGGTCATTGCTGATTATGGCGAAGAACGGTTTGCTTTCCAGATTGCAAAGGCGATTACAGCTCGCCGCGAATCCAGTCCGCTATGCACCACGCATGATCTCGCCGAGCTGGTCGCCAGCACCGTCCGCACGCGGGAAAAGAATCATCACCCAGCCACTCGGACCTTCCAGGCTATACGGATTTTCCTCAACCGCGAGCTCCAGGAGCTTACGGATGCGCTCCCGTTAATTTTAGGTCTGCTAAAACCAGCGGGACGCTTGGCCGTGATCAGTTTTCACTCCCTAGAGGATAGGATTGTTAAGCAGTTCATCACGGGCGCCTCTAAACCGGCAATGCAATACGCACGCATGCCTATTGCAGATAAGGATCTACCTCCTGCATGGTTAGACAGTTTGGGTCGGGTCTTACCTACACCCGAGGAAATTAGTCATAACGTACGCGCGCGTTCCGCTGTGCTGCGTGTGGCTGCTCGTACCGACGCTCCGTTATTAGACGGATGGCAACACGATTTGCTTGAGGCGTCGGCTCATGCAGCTAACGCGGGGGCACACTCAAAGCGCGGAGGGCGTCGATGAACTTGCGGGTTTGGGTGCCTGTGCCTATTTTAGTTGTGTTGGTGATGGCGTCGGCGATTTATCTTGTGAATACTCGGTATCAATCCAGAGTCTTATTCATTAAAAGTGAGCAATTACTGCTACAAGCTCAAGAGCTAGATATTGCTTGGCGTCACTTACAGTCAGATCGAGCTGAGTTAACGCGAAACTCAAGAATTGATCGGCTTGCACGAGAACAGTTAAATTTAGCACCCACAGAGCTAAGTCGTACCCATTATATCCAAGGTAAACCATCGGCCTTACCTCCCATGGAGGCGCAGCCATGATGCCGCGCGATCATAAGATACGTCAAAAACAGCCTGCCATTGGCGTCCCGCTATGGCGGGCTAGAGCCATTTTGCTCTTAATTATGGTGGCATTTGCAGCCCTTATTGGGCGAGCCCTGCATCTGCAGGGGCTTACGACTGATTTCTTGCAGGCTCAGGGTGAAAAAAGATACGTACAAGACATTAGCCTGCCACCTATTCGTGGCAAAATTTTTGATCGTACGGGTAAAGTCGTTTTAGCTTCTTCTGTTTTAGTTAAAGCCGTGTGGGCTAATCCACCTAATGCGTCAAATGCCACCGATGCCCAATTGACGCAGCTTGCAGAGTTACTGAGTCTACCCTTGTCTGAGGTTAAACGCTCCATTGCAAATGGAGGGCGTGAGTTCGCCTATATTAAACGGCAGGTAGAGCTAGACTTAGCCGAAAAAGTCATGGCATTACGTATACCGGGCATTGATACACGTGATGAGCTACGACGCTCTTATCCAGAGGGTGAAACCGTATCGCAAATCATAGGTATTACGGATATTGATGGGCTAGGTCGAGCCGGTCTAGAGATGACCTTTAACGAGGAACTCTCTGGGCAGGCTGGCTCACGCAAAGTATTACGGGATCGCTTGGGTCATGTGCTCGAAGACTTAGCTGAGGTCACCCCTCCTGTGCATGGTAAAGATATTTATCTGTCCTTGGATGCAGGGATGCAGTACGACACGTTCATAGCCCTAGACAAGGCCATAAAAGACAATAATGCCGCTGCAGCAAGTGCGGTAGTGGTGGATGTGACAACCGGTGAAATTCTTGCTTTGGTTAACTTGCCAACGTTTGATCCTATACAGCGTCACACGATCAAACCTGAGTCCATGCGTAATCGAGCCCTAACCGATACCTTTGAGCCAGGTTCCACTATGAAGCCTTTTGTGGTGGCGCTGGCCTTAGATATTCAGCGCATTGGATTGAATACTAAATTTAATACCGGTAATGGTCAGTATCGTTACCAAGGGCATACGATTACAGATGTAAGCCGATTTAATGGGGTGCTGGATGCCGAGGGCATTTTACGGCGCTCCAGCAATATTGGTATGACCATGATTTCCGAAATGTTGACCTCCGAGGAAATGTGGCAGAAATTTACCGCCTTGGGTTTTGGGCGTGCACCACAAATAGGGTTTCCGGGTGCAGTCTCTGGACGATTAAGACCATGGGATCGTTGGCGACCCATTGAACGTGCCACCATGGCGTACGGCTATGGTCTGTCCGTTTCGTTAATGCAGATGGCCCAGGCTTATACGGTATTTGCCCGTAATGGTGATATGGTCGCCTTGTCGTTGTTACGTCGAGATACTCAACCTACCAGCATTCAGGTGTATAGACCTGAGGTTGCCCAAGCCGTGCGTAAAATGCTGGAGGCTGCTGCAGGGCCAGATGGGGCGAAGTTAGCTCAGGTTCAAGGCTATCGTGTAGCAGGGAAAAGTGGTACAGCACGAAAAATTGTAGATGGAAAATATAGTAAATCAAACTATCGCAGCTCCTTTGTCGGTTTTGCTCCAGTGTCTAATCCACGAGTAGTGGTTGCAGTCACTATTGATGAGCCTAAAGGGCATTACTACGGTGGCCGGGTGGCGGCTCCTGTGTTTGCCGATATTGTGGCAAGTAGTTTGCGTCGTTTAGATATAGAGCCGGATGAGCCGGTGGATGCGTTGGCGGCAACGAGCCCCAATCAGGAGAAAAGATAATAATGAAAGCAACAGCAGTCGTTAATTGGTTAAAAAAACAATGTGCCCCAGAGGCACACCTATGTTTGGACTCAAGAGTTATTACTCCCGGAGATGTGTTTTTTGCTTGTCCTGGTTTAGTTTCGGATGGTCATGCGTATATTGATCGGGCGATTGCTGCTGGCGCAGCCGCTGTAGTCCAAGATGCGGCTGGCGCTATAGCCTTAGATATACCGACATTGCAGGTCGAAGGGCTCAGCCAGTTATTGGGTGAGATCGCTCACGAGTGGTATGGCAAGCCATCAGCACAGATGACGACCATTGCTATCACGGGTACGAACGGTAAGACCTCCAGTGTGCAGTGGTTAGCCGCAATGTTAAATAATTCGGGCATTGCATGCGGTACGATCGGCACATTAGGTGTGACCTTGCCGGATGGCTCAAATTTAGGTGGTGTACTCACAACGCCAGATGTGTTGACGATGCATCGTAGTTTGGCGGCCATTCATCAGGCGGGGGCAAATCTAGTTGCTTTAGAGGCGTCATCCATAGGCTTAGAACAAGGGCGTTTAGATCACGTAGAGATCGATGTGGCGGCCCTAACAAACTTATCCCATGACCACTTGGATTATCACCACACCACAGAAAATTACAAAAACGCAAAACAGATTTTATTTAACTGGCCTCATTTACGTTTAGCTGTAGTAAATAAGGATGATGCGTTTGGTCGCGAGTTATTAACGACCGCAAAAGCCGCACGTATTCTTAGTTACTCCATTCTGGATAAAAGTGCAGACCTGTACGCGGATGATGTGCATACGGGCGGTGATGGACAAGTCTTTAATTTGATTGAGGCGCATGGCACAGCGCAGATTTTGACGCGCTTATTAGGCGATCATAATGTGTCTAATTTGCTTTTGGTTTCTGCTGTTTTGCTTGAGCTTGGCTGGCCTATTGCCAAAATTGCTCGTTTAATGGCGACCTTAGGCCCCGTGCCGGGCCGCTTACAAATAGTGCGCTCAGCAACTGTTGGCACGCATCGACCTCTACCCTTGGTGGTGGTGGATTATGCACATACACCAGATGCCCTAGAGCGCGCTTTATTATCTCTACGTGATGTGGCGAAAGTACGCAATGGCAAGGTCACTTGTGTATTTGGTTGTGGTGGGGATCGTGATACAGCAAAGCGTCCTTTGATGGGCGAGATTGCAGAGCGTTTGGCTGATAAAGTCATTATTACAACCGACAATTCACGCTCTGAAAACCCAGCAGATATAGCTAAACAAATCCAGTCTGGCATGAAAGCAGAATCGGCTTATCTTGAACTAGATCGAGCTAAAGCGATTTTACAGGCTGTTTGGTCAGCAGAGCCCAGCGATATTGTATTGATCGCCGGTAAGGGGCACGAGACCTATCAGGAAATTCAAGGCCAACGTTCTGTTTTTGATGATACCCATTGGGGTGCATTTGCCTTGACGTGGCTACGCGGTGTGACGTTATCAACGGATACACGCTCTATACAGCCCGGGCAGATCTTTGCCGCAATCAGTGGCGATCGCTTTGATGGTCATGATTACCTGCAGGCAGCCAAAGAAAAGGGCGCTGCAATGGCACTGGTTTCTCATGCCGTTGATGTGGATATCGCTCAGTTTGTCTTAGGTGATGTACAGACAGTGCTAACCAAAGTCGCGACCTTATGGCGTCAACGCTTTCCTATTCCTGTCGTAGCGGTTACAGGCAGTAATGGGAAAACCACAACCAAAGAGATGATTGCCGCTATTTTTACAGAATGGTTGGGTGCTGATAGCTATTTAGCAACCGCAGGTAATCTCAATAATCAATTGGGCGTACCTTTATCTGTATTGCGTTTAGCGCCCCAACATAAAGCAGCCGTTTTTGAACTAGGTATGAATCACCCTGGTGAGATCGCCCCCTTAGCCGCAGTGGCAGCGCCAACAATTGCTTTAGTTAATAATGCACAACGAGAGCATCAGGAATATATGCACTCTGTGGATGCTGTGGCGGCTGAAAATGGGATGGTGCTTTCAGCACTAACAGAGCAAGGTGTAGCGATTTTTCCGGCTGATGATCATTACAGCTCATTTTGGAAAGAGCTCGCTGGCGATAAAAAAACCGTATGTTTTGGATTTAGCCAAGATGCTATCGTGCGTGCTGATGATATCCATGCCGACCCGACCGTGACGCGTTTCCGTTTATTTATTGATAAAGACAGTGGGGCAGTGCATTTGCCAGTGCCTGGCGTACATAATTTACGTAATGCCTTGGCTGCGGCGGCATGTGCTTATGCTGCAGGTGCGCCGTTGGCCTCTATTATAAAAGGCTTAGAGTCTTTTAAAGCCGTTGCCGGTCGTATGCAGCTCAAACATTTACCAAACGGCATGCAGCTCATTGATGATAGTTACAACGCTAATCCCGATTCAGTACGGGCTGCTATTGATGTGTTGTCTCAATTGCCTGGCAAAAAAATACTGGTCTTAGGCAATATGGCCGAGGTAGGTATCAATAGTGGGGCGGTGCATTCCGAGGTAGGAGCCTACGCGCGTGAGCACAATATCACTACTTTATTTGTTTTAGGTCAGGACGCTAAAAAAGCAGCCGAAGCCTTTGGCTCTGAGTCCAGTAGTTTTGATGATTTGGATCAATTGATTGAACAGTTGTTGTTAGCTATGCCTGCGCAGGTATTGGTGAAAGGTTCTCGTAGTGCTCGTATGGAACGAGTCGTAGAGGCATTAGAAAATCATTTTACGGAGAACCACCATGCTTCTTGAGTTAGCACGTTGGCTTGCTGATTCATACTCTCGTACATTTAGCGTATTTGAGTACATTACGTTACGTGCGGTGCTGGCAAGCGCTACCTCGTTAATCATTGGCTTATGGTGTGGACCATGGGTTATTCGCCGTCTGACTGAGATGAAAATCGGTCAGGCAGTGCGATCTTATGGACCCGAGTCTCATTTGCAAAAAAATGGTACGCCAACAATGGGTGGCGTTCTCATTCTGATTTCTATTGGTATCAGTACCTTATTATGGGCCGATTGGACCAATCGCTTTGTATGGGTTGTGTTGCTGGTTACGTTTGGCTTTGGTTGGATTGGTTGGGCTGATGACTATAAAAAGGTAGTTCATCGTGATCCAGAGGGCATGTCTTCGCGTCAAAAATTCTTTTGGCAGGCCTTAATTGGCATCATTGCCTCGGTGTATTTGACCTTTGCTGTATCCGCTCCTGCCACTGTTGATTTATGGCCTTTGTTTAAAAGCTGGGTGTTGAGTGGTTTTACGATGCCACTGCCTACACAAGCTGATTTAATTGTGCCTTTTTTCAAAAGCATTAGTTACCCTTTAGGTGTTTTTGGTTTTGCTGCATTGACTTGGTTTGTGATTGTTGGCTCCAGTAATGCCGTAAATTTAACGGATGGCTTAGATGGCTTAGCCATCATGCCAACGGTAATGGTGGGAAGTGCTTTAGGGATTTTTGCCTATGTGGTTGGACGGGTAGATTACTCTAAATATTTACTCTTTCCCTATATCCCCGGTGCGTCTGAACTCATGGTGATTTGTGCTGCTTTAGCTGGTGCAGGTTTAGCCTTTTTATGGTTTAACACGCATCCAGCTCAGGTTTTTATGGGTGACGTAGGTGCTTTAGCTTTAGGTGGGACGCTAGGAACCATTGCGGTTATCGTGCGACAGGAGATTGTGTTTTTTATTATGGGCGGTGTTTTTGTCGTCGAAACCCTTTCTGTCATGCTGCAGGTGACGTGGTTTAAGTACACCAAGAAAAGATATGGCGAAGGTAGGCGTATTTTTAAAATGGCACCTTTGCATCACCATTTTGAAGTCAGTGGCTGGAAAGAAACCCAAGTTGTGGTGCGCTTTTGGATTATCACCATGATGTTGGTCTTAATTGGTTTATCAACCTTAAAATTACGATGAAAACCCCTGTATTTAGCACCTCCGACAATGGCTATACCCTGATCTTAGGCTTAGGGGAGACGGGCTTGGCTGCGGCACATTGGTATTTGCGTCAACAGCTACCAGTCCGTTTGGCAGACACGCGGGTGTCTTATCAGCCTCAACTAGAGGCAGTGCAGGCGCAATACCAGACAGCAGCCATCGAGATAGTATTAGGAGAACAAGCCTTAGCTAGCTCGGTTTTGGATGGGGTGAAAACGGTGGTGTTAAGCCCTGGCCTAGCTCTAACAGATACCGCCGTGGCTGCATTATTACTAGAGGCTAAAAAACAGCAAATTGCGGTTATTAGCGAAATTGAGCTGTTTGCGCAGGCATTACATGACTTAATAAAACAAGGCTATCAGACAAAAGTAATGGCTGTAACCGGTACAAATGGGAAAACCACCGTTACTCAAATGCTAAAGCATATGGTGGCGGATGCGAATTACCGCGTACAAGCTGCTGGTAATATCAGTCCAGCCGCCCTAGAGGCACTGATGCAATGCCTTGATGCGAATGCATTACCGGATTTTTGGATTATAGAGCTATCTAGTTTTCAGCTAGAGCATACATTTAGTCTGCCTGTATTGGCAGGAACTGTATTAAATATCACCCAAGACCATATTGATTGGCATGGTTCGATGGCGTTGTATGCGCAAGCCAAAGCGCGCTTATTTGCTATGAGCACTGTTGCGGTAGTGAATCGCAATGATTCCTATACGCAACAATTGGCTGCAGGTCATGCCCAGATCCGTAGCTTTGGTCTGGACTCAGTCATTCAGGCTCATGATGTGGGCGTGGTGGATCAGCAAGGTCAGTCGTGGATTTGTACAAAGGACACCACAGCGAGTCAGGTATCGTGTTTATTACCTACCGAAGCTTTACTTGTAGCGGGAAAACACAATCTGAGTAACGCATTGGCGGCGTTGACGTTGGCACATGCTGCAGGTCTAGAGTGGGCCTCACTATTAATGACCCTACGTTCCTACCATGGTGAGCCCCACCGCTGTCAGTTTGTGCGTAATATAGCAGGCGTTGATTTTATCAATGATAGTAAAGGTACAAATGTAGGGGCTACAGTAGCAGCTCTAGAGGGCTTAGATCGTCCTTTAGTATTAATTGTGGGCGGGGTGGATAAAGGACAAAGTTTTGAACCGTTAGCTCAGGCCATTACGTCCAGTTCCTGCAAGGCAGTGGTTTTGATTGGACGAGATGCATCACGTATTGCGCAACAGTTAGAAAACACTTCTGTTCCTTTACAGTTTGCTAGCGACTTAGATGATGCCGTCTCACAATCTTTTGCGCTCTCGGTAGCTGGTGATGCCGTATTGTTGTCACCCGCTTGTGCCAGTTTTGACATGTTTTCTGGCTACATAGAACGAGGCCACCGTTTTGTAGAGAGCGTGACAGAATTGGCGCTAGATCAAGGAGAGGTGGCATGAGCTTAATGACTCTCTTTAGCCCTCGGGTATTGCGTGCACGCAGACCTGACCGCACAACCAGTCCCACGGTAGACGTGCCGCTGTTAACGGTGATTGCATTGCTGGCAGTCTTTGGCTTACTGATGGTGTATTCTGCGTCCATTGCCTTAGCTGATGGCCCTCAATACAAAAGCTATGGCCACTATTATTTTGTGATTCGCCATACGCTATTTTTGGGATTAGGTGTCTTGGCGGCAGGGGTAGCGGGTTTAATTCCCATGAAAGCGTGGGAAAAAATGGCTCTACCCCTATTTGTGGTTGCTACCTTATTGTTGGTGGCTGTCTTGATTCCAGGCATAGGACGCGAAGTAAACGGGGCTAGACGTTGGATTCCATTGGGCTTGGTTAACTTTCAACCTTCAGAGTTAATGAAAGTGGCCATGATGTTATTTGCAGCTAGTTACGTAGTGCGTAAAAAAGACAATATGTCAGAGTTTTTACGTGGCTTTCTGCCCATGGTGGTAGTCGTTGGCGTAGTGGGCTTATTACTGGCGCTAGAGCCCGACTTAGGGGCCTTTGTCGTCATCGCCTCTATTGCTATGGGGGTGCTATTTATAGGTGGTATTGCGCTGCGTTGGATGGTTGGCATGGTGGGGTTAGTCGGTGGCGCAGGCGCGGCCTTAATTTGGTTTGCTCCTTGGCGCAGAGAACGACTATTTGTTTATTTAGACCCGTGGAAACCAGAAAACGTATATGGCAGTGCTTATCAGCTTTCACATTCCTTAATCGCTTTTGGTCGGGGCGAGTGGTTTGGGGTGGGCTTGGGCTCTAGTATTGAAAAACTGCATTACTTGCCCGAGGCGCACACGGACTTTATTGTGGCCGTGATAGGTGAAGAGCTAGGCTTTGTTGGTGTGACCTTATTGATTTTAGCGTTTGCCTTTGTGGTGTGGCGTGCCTTTGAAATAGGTCGTCAAGCTGTTGCGATGGAACGCTTGTTCAACGCCATGGTAGCTCAGGCGGTAGGGGTATGGTTAGGCGCTCAAACCTTTATTAATATTGGTGTTTGTTTGGGCTTGTTGCCCACTAAAGGCCTAACTCTACCCTTAGTAAGCTACGGGGGCTCCGCCATCATTATGAATTTAGTCGCCATCGCTTTGTTGTTGCGTGTGGATCATGAAAACCGGAATTTAATGCGGGGCAAACAACAATGAGTCGTTCAATCTTGATTATGGCTGGGGGAACGGGTGGGCATATTATGCCAGGGCTCGCCGTAGCGCATCATCTACGAGCTCAGGGCTGGCGTGTTCACTGGTTAGGAAATCCCGATCGAATGGAAGGCAAGCTAGTGCCAGAGCATGGCTTTTCTTTGTTGCCGCTGCATTTCTCAGGCTTACGAGGCAAAGGGATAGGGGCGTTACTCAAACTGCCTTTTCGGCTTTTGCAGGCGTGTTTACAGGCCAGAAAGGCCATTAAGTCCTGTCAGCCTGATGTGGTGTTAGGGATGGGGGGCTATGTGGCCTTTCCCGGTGGTGTAATGGCCAAACTGGCAGGTATCCCACTGGTCGTCCACGAACAAAATGCGATTGGTGGTACAGCGAATCGTTACTTGGCGAAAATTGCACGTCAAGTCTTGGTGGGTTTTCCCGGCGCATTACCTGGTGCAGTAATGGTAGGTAATCCTGTACGCAGCCATTTTGCTACGCAAACCCCACCCGCACAACGTTATGCCCAACGTACAGGGGCATTACGTGTTTTAGTGGTGGGTGGCAGCTTAGGGGCATCTTTTTTGAATCATTTAGTGCCAGATGCGATGGCTTTGATTCCATTTGAAAAGCAGCCTTTATTAGTGCATCAGACTGGGGCAGATCATATACATCATGTACAGATTGCCTATGAAGCACTAAATGTAATTGCTGATCCAGTTAGTTTTATTGATGATATGGCGGATGCCATGGCGACGGTTGATTTGGTGATTTGTCGGGCAGGAGCCATGACTGTCGCTGAAATTGCTGCAGTTGGCGTAGCGGCATTATTTGTCCCCTTGCCTCATGCGATTGATGATCATCAGACGGCAAATGCGCGTTACTTGAGTGATTGTGACGCAGCACTCTTAAAACCACAAAGTGAACTGACTCCTGAGTGGCTGGCGCAGTGGTTACAGAATACGAATAGAGAACAACTAATGCAGATGGCAGTGCACGCCCAAGAGCACGCACAACTAGAGGCAACAGAGAAAATAGCGAATACGTGTATACGCGTCGCCAAAGGAAATTCATGAAACATCGTATCCAACATATTCACTTTGTAGGGATTGGCGGCTCTGGAATGAGCGGCATTGCCGAGGTATTGTTAAATCTAGGCTACGCGATTAGTGGGTCAGATATTCAGGCCTCAGCAGTAACGCAACGCTTAGAAAAACTAGGCGCGCGTATTGTGATTGGCCATCAGGCCGAAAACGTGACCGGAATGGGTGCCATTGTGGTGTCCACAGCCATCGGTAATGATAACCCAGAGGTTTTAGCGGCTCGAGCTTTGCGCATCCCTGTTGTGCCTAGAGCCCTTATGTTGGCAGAGCTCATGCGATTAAAGCGCGGTATAGCCGTGGCTGGTACTCATGGCAAAACCACTACCACAAGTTTAGTCGCTAGTATTTTGGCTGCTGGAGACTTGGACCCCACCTTTGTCATTGGTGGTCGATTAAATTCAGCCGGAGCAAATGCTCGGTTAGGCCAAGGCGATTACATCGTGGTTGAGGCCGATGAGTCAGACGCCTCATTTTTGAATTTGCTGCCTGTTATGGCCATCATTACCAATATTGATGTAGACCACATGGATACCTATGGTCATGATGTGGCACAGTTAAAAAGTGCATTTATTGATTTCACACAACGTCTGCCATTTTATGGTAGTGCTGTGCTGTGTGTTGATGATGCGAATGTACGTGAAATTATTCCTTTTGTTTCACGTCCAGTCACGACTTATGGGATTGAAACAGAAGATGCGCAAGTTCGCGCCGTCAATGTGCGTCATGTAGGCACAAAGATGCAGTTTGATGTGATTCGTCAAAGTAGTGTGGGTGAGTTGCCCTTACTATCCGTTAGTCTAAATTTACCCGGGCTACATAATGTATTAAATGCCTTGGCGGCAATAGCGGTTGCGACAGAACTTGGCGTATCTGATGCGCAAATTGCAGCGGCTTTAGATGATTTTACTGGCGTAGGTCGTCGTTTTTCTCAAGTCGGGGATTTGAATGTGCCTGGTGCAACTGGTGGCACTTATACCGTCGTGGACGACTATGGGCATCATCCTGTTGAAATGCAGGCCACATTGGCAGCGGCTCGTGGTGCTTGGCCTGATCGTCGATTGGTTTTGGCGTTCCAGCCACATCGCTACACACGAACTCGAGATTGCTTCGAGGATTTTGTGAGTGTATTAAGCCAAGCTGACGCGGTTTTGCTGACCGAGGTTTATTCGGCAGGAGAAGCCCCCATCGTAGCGGCAGATGGCAGAGCATTATCTAGGGCTATTCGTGTAGCGGGTCGGGTAGAGCCTGTTTTTATCGAGGATGTTGCACAACTTGCCGAAGCCATCCATAATTTTGTGCGCGATGGTGATGTGGTCCTGTTAATGGGGGCTGGGTCTATCAGCCGAGTCGCTACTCAGTTAAAGGATTTAGCATGACAGATTTAGGTAAAGTAGGCGTGTTATATGGTGGGATATCTGCGGAACGAGAAGTATCCCTTATGTCCGGAGCCGGCGTTCATCAGGCCTTATGTCAATTAGGGGTGGACGCGCATCTCTTTGACACACAGAGTCAAAGTTTAGCTGAGTTAGCTCAGGCGGGTTTTGATCGGGTCTTTATTGCATTGCATGGGCGATACGGCGAAGACGGCACCTTGCAGGGCGCCTTGGAGCTTTTACATATTCCCTACACGGGCAGCGGCCCAATGGCATCAGCAGTGGCGATGGATAAAGTCATGACGAAGCGGATTTGGCTGCAACATGGCCTGCCTACACCTGATTTTGCCGTATTGAAAACAACGCAGGATTTAGTGGGCTTAGCAGATCGTTTACCGATGCCATTTATTATGAAACCGGCACACGAAGGATCAACGGTTGGGTTTAGTCGTATTGATCAAATCGATCAAATAGAGCCAGCTTATGCTTTGGCCGCTAAATTTGACCGTGCTGTTTTGGCAGAACGCTTTATTCAGGGCCGAGAATTAACAGTACCTGTCATTGGCTCTGGGGAACAAGCACGTTCATTGCCTATAATTGAGATAGCAGCACCTGATGGTAATTACGATTTTGAAAATAAGTATTACACGAATGACACACAGTATTTTTGTCCTGCACCATTGGATAATGCTTTAAGCGAAACGATACGCGAGTATGCTCGATTGGCTTATTTGGCTGTTGGGTGTGAGGGGTGGGGGCGTGTGGATTTTATGTTGGACGCCGATAACCAGCCGTGGCTCCTAGAGGTGAATACCTCTCCTGGTATGACCAGTCACTCTTTAGTTCCCATGGCGGCAAAAGCCGAAGGCACCAGTTATGAGCAGTTGTGTTTACAACTGATCCAAACTGCAGACCTTAAACTACAAGCGGTGGCTAGGTTGTAATTGTGATGCGCCGCTATTTATCTGGTTTTAAAATTGACCATCGCCACATCAACCAGTTTGCTAATTTGTTAGCACTATTGGCCGTGGTTGCGCTATTAGGCAGTGTAATAGTGTGGGTCATTCGATTGCCCTATTTTGTGGTAAATACGGTTCAAATCGAAGGGGTAAATAACGAGGCGCTGGTTTATGTAACGCCCACAACAGTTAGCGCTACTATTGCAGGCCAATTACACGGTAATTTCTTTACAATAGATTTAGATGAGTCTCGTTCTTTAATCGAAAGTGCACCTTGGGTGCGTAAAGCTCAAGTTAGGCGGGTATGGCCCAATACATTACAGGTTAAAATAGAAGAGCATCAACCGATGGCATATTGGAATGAGACCGATATGATTAATACATGGGGTGAGCCTTTTGCAGCCAACGAGGCAGTACTTACCGAGGGTACAACCCTACCACAATTAAGTGGCCCTGCTAATTCGGAACGATTAGCGGTACAACGTTATGCCGAGGTAACTCAATGGTTAACGCCATTGGGGGTGAGTATTCAGCAATTTCACCTAAGCCCCAGATATGCCTGGGAGGTGGTTTTGTCCGATGGAATGCGTTTACAGCTAGGCCGTGACCCGGCTGCAGATATTGCAGATTTACATGGTACATCGCGTACCCGAGATTTTGCTCTACGATTAGAGCGTTTTGTGCAGGCATGGCCTAGCTTAACCGAGCGACTAGATGGTCGAGCTATAAAAAGTGCTGATTTACGGTATGGCAACGGTTTTGCCATTAGCTTGGCCCCGCCAAAAACTATTGAGTGAACATAAAAATATATGGCCCGTGATAATAAGGATCTTATCGTTGCATTAGATATTGGCACTAGTAAAGTAGTGGCGGTGGTAGCAGAGGTGCTGCCTGAAGGGCGCTTTGAGGTTTTAGGCTTAGGCCAGCACGAGTCCATGGGAATGCGTAAAGGGGTTGTAGTCAATATAGAAGCTACCGTTAACTCTATTCAACGAGCCCTCGAAGAGGCTGAGTTGATGGCTGACTGTAAAATAGGCGGGGTTTATACTGGAGTATCTGGCAGTCATATTGCTAGTTTAAATTCCAGTGGAATGGTTGCCATAAAAGATAAAGAGGTCACATCTGCTGACGTCTCTAAGGTAGTCGAAATTGCTCAAGCTGTTAATATTCCTATGGACCAACAAGTGCTACATGTGCTTGAGCAAGAGTTCTTTGTTGATGCCCAAGAAGAAATCAAACAGCCAGTAGGCATGAGCGGTTTTAGGCTAGAGGTTCGTGTACACATTGTGACAGCGGCCTCTTCTGCGGTACAAAACATCGAACGTTGTGTACGCCGTTGTGGCTCAGATGTTCAGGAATTGATGCTAGCCCCTTTAGCTTCCAGTATGGCTTGCCTTACTGATGATGAAAAAGAGTTAGGGGTGGTTTTAATAGATATAGGCAGCGGCACTACGGATATTGCCATCTATACCGGTGGTGCAATTCGTCATACCCATGTAATACCTATAGCTGGCGATCAGATTACCAGTGATATCGCCACGATGTTGCGTACACCGATGCCTGATGCAGAGGAAATCAAATTACGCTATGGATTGGCACGCGAAGCCAATGCCAGCCCAGAGGAACTCATAGAGGTCACCGGGCTGGGAGATAGACCAAATAGACAGGTAAAACGTCATGAGTTAGGTGCCGTGATTGAACCTCGGGTTGAAGAATTGTTTCAATTAGTTCAACACAGCTTAAAAGAATCAGGTTATGAAAACCTATTGGCCTCTGGTGTGGTAATCACAGGAGGCTCAGCATTATTGCCCGGCATTGTTGAACTCGCCGAAGAGGTGTTCTCTAAACAGGTTAGGGTGGCGATGCCCATTTACCATGGCAGCTTAGCTGACATGATGCGTAACCCTCGATTCTCTACTGCAATGGGTTTATTGAGTCAGGCGCGAAATGAGCACGGGCGCGGGCGCAAAGTCGCCCAACAAAAAGGGCGAGTGCAAACCTTGCTTTCACGAGCCAAAGAGTGGTTTATGAATTGACCCTCTTTTTGTAAAAAATAGTAACAGATCGTAGGACGACTGATCGGGGCGGCAAGACAGTTTCTTGCCATGATAAATATGCGAGGGAATCAAAATGATGAACTTTGAAATACTAGATACTAACGGTAACTCCACCGTTATTAAAGTGATCGGTGTGGGTGGTGCTGGTGGTAATGCAGTGACCCACATGATTCACTCTGGAGTGCAAGGCGTAGAGTTTATTTGTGCTAATACGGATGCACAGGCTCTAGCCAGCAGCGAAGCACCTATTCAGATTGCTTTGGGTCGTTCTGGCTTAGGTGCTGGGGCTAAACCTGAACAAGGCCGTGCCGCAGCAGAAACCGCTCGCGATGAAATCCGTAAAGTTCTTGACGGTGCTCATATGGTCTTTATTACTGCCGGCATGGGTGGTGGTACTGGCACCGGCGCAAGCCCTATTGTGGCTGAGGTTGCCAAAGAGCTAGGTATTTTGACAGTAGGTGTGGTGACAAAACCGTTTAATTTCGAGGGCCGCCGCCGCATGAACACGGCGAATGCTGGTATCGAAGAGCTCTCTAAACATGTGCATTCATTAATTGTGGTATTAAATGAAAATTTATACGACTTAATGGACGATGATGCGACCCAAGAAGACTGTTTTAAAGTCGCTGATGATGTGTTGCATAATGCATGTGCTGGTATTGCCGAAATTATTAACGTAGAGGGTAACGTTAACGTCGACTTTGAAGACGTGAAAACCATTATGGGTGAGCAAGGTCAAGCCATGATGGGTATTGCCGTTGCTTCTGGCGAAGGCCGTGCTCGCGAGGCTGCTGAACGTGCGATTGCTTGTCCTCTACTCGAAGGGGTGGATTTGCATGGTGCTCGTGGTGTGTTAGTTAACATTACGGCTGGTCGCGATCTGAAATTGCGTGAGACACGTGAAATCATGGATATTATCCAAGGCTACGCTGCCGAGGATGCACACGTTATCTTTGGTACAGCCTACGATGACAGCATGGGCGATAGTTTACGCGTTACCGTAGTAGCAACAGGTTTAGGCCGTCAACAGGCTCGTCCTCAATTGGTTGTGACTCCCGTAGCAGAGCCTGTGTCGCGCACTGGAACAGATGATAGGTCCGTTGCTCCAGAGGTGACGATACCTGAGCCAGCTAAAGTCGAAGAACCAGAGATCCCCGCTGTACCTTCCGTGATGCGTACACGTAGTACAGATGCATCAACACAGGTTCGTGCCTTAGAAACCTCAGGCATGGATCGGTTTGATATTCCAACGTACCTACGCAAGCAGGCAGACTAAACACCTATTCCCCGATAGGTGTGCTCTCGCATAGCCAACAGGGGCTAAGGCCCCGGTTGGCTACCGTTGCACTGTGTGTTTGTCTATTTCAGTTGTTTGTCATTTTCTTATTTGCTCCCATTTATGTTACGTCAGCGCACTATATCTAAAACAGTAAGTACTAAAGGGATAGGGTTGCACTCAGGCCGTTTGGTCGAAATTACGCTTCGCCCCGCCGCCCCTAATACCGGTATTGTATTTCATCGAATTGATTTGCCTCAGGTAGTTGATATACCTGCTCAGGCCCATTTAGTGGGTGGCACGACGATGGCTTCTGTTTTGCAGAAAGACGGCGTTCGCGTTTCCACGGTAGAGCATCTCATGTCAGCATTAGCGGGCTTAGGTATTGATAACCTGCATATTGATATCTCAGCCGAAGAAGTTCCTATTATGGATGGGAGTGCTGGGACATTTGTCTATTTATTGCGTTCAGCTGGGTTAGCAGAGCAAGAGGCTCCTAAACAGTTCTTACGTGTGCTTAAACCCATCGAGGTTCGAGAGGGTGAGGGGGCAAACTTAAAGTGGGCTCGTTTGGAGCCCTACGAAGGTTTTTCTCTACAGTTTTCTATTGATTTTCAACATCCTGCGATCAACGCGACAGCTAATTTTGCCGAGGTCGATTTTGCTAAAGAGTCCTATGTGAAAACCATTGCGCGTGCGCGTACCTTTGGTTTTGCTAGTGACGTAGAGGCGATGCGTGCTGCAGGGTTGGCCCGTGGTGGCAGCCTAGATAACGCAATTGTGATGGATGAGTATCGAGTCCTAAATGCAGATGGATTACGGTATGATGATGAATTCGTAAAACACAAAATTCTAGACGCGATTGGTGATTTGTATTTAATTGGTCATCCATTGGTTGCACGCTATGTGGCGTGTAAATCAGGGCATGGGCTGAACAATCAGTTGGCACGCGCCTTATTAGCGGCTCAGGATAGCTGGGAGCTAGTTAACTATGCCGAGCATGAGGTCGCCTCTCAACCTTATGTTCGCGAGTGGAAATTTTCGTAAAAACAGCAAGTTAAAAGGCTGGGTCATTTATGGCTCAGCCTTTTTGTTTTGGTGTCGTTGTAATAGTTTTTGTACTGCCTCAGCCAAAGGTCCTTCACTCAGACCTTGTCCTAACTCCTCAAACGCCGCGAGTCCAGTCGCATCAATACCTGCTCCTCCCCTGCGGACTTCACCTAAGGGTTTAACCCCTGTGAAAAGTACGGATTGGATTTGTATCTGTAGTTGATTAATCTGCCATTTATGCTGTTGCAAATGAAGCAAAAGGCTAGGGGTGAGTTGGCGTAACTTATTTGCGTGGGCAGCACTGGGAACTGCAATCGTTACGGCTTGTCTATCTATCTGAGCCACGCGGCAATGACGTAATCCGTCAGGCAAGGCTTGTTGGATCAATTGCTCTAGTTGCAAATAGCGTTGTGCTGTTTGCAGTAGTTGTTGGGGATCTTTTTCCAGCCATCCCATCACAGGACTAGCCGGTTCACTGGATCGAGAGTTAAATCGTTGGAAAAAAGCCCTAGACATAAGGATTATTTATTTAATGAAAGTAAAAGCAAGGACGGCACACAATGGCTTTTTGAGCCGCTTAGTGCTGATCGTAGTGGGGCTGAGCTTATCGGCAGCAGCAGGGGCTTTGGTGCAGTCCAAACTAGGTGTAAAGCAATTAGCCCCTGAACAGTTGCAGTTGCTCAATCAAGCCCAAGAGCGCGATGCACTGTATTTACAACAAAGTGTGCAGCACTTAGCCCAACGCGTAGGTGATTTACAAGCTAAAGTCATCGAAATGGAACAACTGGGACGACGTGTAGCGGATAGTGCTGGGGTCATGTACACAGACCCCGAGGTCACCAATCACATGGAGATGGGCGAGGACTACCCGCTCATAGGTAATGCCCAAGACTTAGGTCGACAATTAGATGATCTAAATCATAGCTTATCACAACGGCAAGATTGGCTAACTATGCTGGATACGGTCTTGAGTCATCGTTTAGCTAATCAGGCTCGCTTTCCCACCACGCACCCTGTGGATGTCAGCTATGCCACCTCTAATTTTGGTTGGCGCCGACATCCGATTACGGGCCGTCAAAAAATGCACGAGGGAATTGATTTTTCAGCCCCTGTAGGTACCCCAATTGTGGCGGCTTCGGGTGGTATAGTGACAGAGGCTCGTTATCTTAGCGGTTATGGTAAAACGGTTGAAATTGCACATGGTGATGGATTGATTACCCGTTATGCGCATGCTTCATCTATTTTAGTGCGCTTGGGTGATGTGGTTGAAAAAGGACAAATGATTGCTCGGGTCGGGGCCACAGGTCGTACTACAGGGGCGCATTTGCACTTCGAGGTGCGCCTTGAAAATCAGCCTTTAGACCCAATGTTGTTTTTACCAGGAGGTCATTCTGACAGTTTGATTGCACAGGCTGAAAAAACAGAATAATACCATTGGCATCAAGCTGCGTTAAACTGTATTGTTATGTTGCCAGTTTTCTCTTAACCCGAATAATAGGAATGGGAGTAGGTACACACTTTTTTTGTGTGTACTGTGAATCTTACCTAGACGATACAAGAATGGTTTCTTTGCTCAGAAAGCTTTTTGGCAGTCGCAACGATAGGCTGCTTAAACAGTACCGCAAGCAAGTTGCACAAATCAACGCGCTTGAACCCGAATACCAGTCACTTAGTGACGAGGCGCTACGGGCTAAAACAGACGAATTTCGCCAACGTATAGCGGATGGAAAGTCCTTAAACTCCCTATTGCCAGAGGCATTTGCCGTGGTAAGAGAGTCGGCTAAACGCGTCTATAACATGCGTCACTTTGATGTGCAGATGTTAGGGGCCATTGCCTTACATAACGGTAAAATTGCAGAGATGCGCACGGGTGAGGGTAAAACCCTAATGGCGACCTTAGCCGTTTATTTGAATGCTCTCGCAGGTAAAGGCGTTCACGTTGTAACGGTGAACGATTATTTAGCTCGCCGAGATGCCGAAACCATGGCGAAACTCTATAATTTTTTAGGGTTGTCGGTAGGTGTAGTCGTCCCTAACCAGCCTAACGAGGAAAAAAAGGCGGCGTATCAGTCAGATATTACCTACGGTACGAACAACGAGTTTGGCTTTGACTATTTACGTGACAATATGGAATACCACGCGGCAGAACGTCGCCAACGTGGCTTGTTCTTTGCTATTGTTGACGAGGTGGACTCTATTCTTATTGATGAGGCCCGTACGCCGTTAATTATCTCCGGTCAGGCAGATGATAATACGGTGCTATATCAGGCGATTAATGCCGTTCCGCCCATGCTAACGCGCATGACAGAGGAGCCTAAGCCCCAAGAACCTGAACCCGAGGGGGACTACTGGGTTGACGAAAAGGCACAGCAGGTCCATATCTCAGAGGCTGGGCACGAAAAGGCAGAGAAAATTCTGTCTGATTTAGGCTTGCTCCCCGAGGGCGAGTCCTTATACGAGCCGCGTCATATTTCGCTAATGCACCATATTATGGTGGCATTGCGCGCACATACCCTTTTCAATCGTGATCAACACTACGTAGTGCAAAACGATGAAATTGTGATTGTTGACGAGTTTACGGGTCGGTTGATGTCGGGTCGCCGTTGGTCCGAGGGCCTACACCAAGCCGTAGAGGCCAAGGAAAACGTCGCCATTCAGAACGAAAATCAGACCATGGCGTCGATTACGTTCCAGAACTACTTCCGTATGTACGAAAAACTGGGGGGTATGACAGGGACAGCGGATACAGAGGCGTTTGAGTTCCAAGAAATTTACAGCCTAGAAACCGTCGTTATTCCAACGAACCGACCGATGGTTCGTATCGATCAAAATGATCAGGTTTTTAAAACCGATCAAGAAAAATACAATGCTATTTTGGCTGACATTAAAGATTGTCACGAACGCGGTCAGCCTGTATTGGTGGGTACAACCAGTATTGAAAACTCCGAGTTGTTGTCTGGCCTATTGCAAAAAGCCGGTTTAAAACACGAGGTGTTGAATGCAAAGCAACACGAACGCGAGGCACAAATCGTGGCGGACGCCGGTAAACCTGGCAGTATCACCATTGCCACTAATATGGCGGGCCGGGGTACAGATATTGTGCTAGGTGGTTCTTTGGCTAGTCAAATTGCTGAAATTCAACATGATGAAAGCCTAACGCCAGAGCAAAAAACTCAAGCCATCGATGCCATTCAAGCTGAGTGGAAGCCCATCAACGAACAGGTAAAAGCGGCAGGTGGTTTACGTATTATTGGGACAGAGCGTCACGAATCGCGTCGTATTGATAATCAGTTACGTGGTCGGGCGGGGCGACAAGGTGATCCGGGCTCCTCACGTTTTTACTTGTCCCTAGATGATTCGCTGATGCGCATTTTTGCGGGAGACCGTGTACGTAACATTATGGAGCGTCTACGCTTACCCGAGGGCGAGCCCATCGAGGCGCGCATGGTAACGCGTTCGATTGAGTCTGCGCAACGTAAAGTCGAGGCCCGTAACTTCGATATTCGCAAACAGTTATTGCAGTTTGATGATGTGGCTAATGATCAGCGTAAGGTCATTTACGCACAACGTAATGAGGTTCTAGAGTCTTCTGATATCACCGAAAATATTGCTTTTATGCGCGAGGCGTCTGTAACGGATTTATTCCATCAGTATGTGCCCGAAGAAAGCATGGAGGAGCAATGGGATATTAAAGGCCTACAAGACGCTTTGGCTAAACAGTTCCGCTTGGATATTGATTTAGTTAGCTTAGTCGAAAAAGAGACGCATCTAACTCAAGAAGACCTTTTGGATCGTGTTTTAGATCTATCTAAAGAGATTCTAGAGCAAAAAACGGCACTGGTTGGAGCAGAGCAATGGGGTGGTTTTGAGCGCTCTATTATGCTGCAATCCATTGATACGCAATGGCGTGGCCATTTACAGGCATTGGATCATTTGCGTCAAGGTATTCACTTACGTGGGTATGCTCAAAAAGACCCTAAGCAAGAATACAAGCGTGAGGCTTTTGAGCTGTTTTCTGATTTGTTAGATCGTATCCGTGATGAGGTGATTAAAACATTGTTGACGGTGCAGATTCAGACAGCACCTCAACCAGAACCAACACCAGCAGTGGAATTAGAAAACGTCAGTTATCATCACTCTGATTATGATGCGGCTCTCAGTGGTGAAGACCCCGGGATAGCGACAGCCGATGCTAACGATACAGATATCCCCCGAGTCGGTCGTAATGACGATTGTCCTTGTGGTAGTGGCAAACGCTACAAACATTGTCATGGTCGTTTAGCCTAATTAGTACCCTTGTTTTGGTAAAAAGCCCCGATTGATATATATCAATCGGGGCTTTTTATTGGTGGTAATGAGGCGGCTCTACAGCTCTTGCAGCAACAGATGCAAGAGCTGTGTATAGTGACACCCGCATTACAGTAAAAATACGGTTGCCAGTCCTAAAAATAGGAAAAAGCCTAATGAGTCAGTACCAAAGGTGAGCAATACCGAAGACCCCATGGCGGGGTCTTTGCCAAAGCGGCTACGTAATGTAGGGATTAAAACCCCCAGCGTGGCTCCGACAAGCATATTACCAATCATGGCAGCCATCATCACTAAAGCAATAGGAATGGAGCGTGAAATAAACCAAGCAAATCCTGCCGTGACCAGACTGCCACACATACCAACTAAAAAGGTCACGAGTAGTTCGCGTTTGACTAAAGGCCAAATATTAACCCCCGTAATGCGTCCCATTGCCATTGCACGAATTACCATCGTCATGGTTTGGTTCCCCGAGTTACCGCCAATCCCTGCCACAATAGACATAAGAAAAGCCAAAATCACGATATGGCTGACCGTGTCCTCGAAACGAGAGGCTACAAAAGAGGCTGTGGCTGCAGTACATAAGTTAATGAGTAGCCACGGCGCTCGGTTGCGCAAAGCACTGAGTACCGGAGCAAAAATATCCTCTTCTTGTAGACCTGCACGAGATAATTCTTGTTCTTGAGAGTCCTCTTGAAGTACGTCCACCACCTCATCAATGGGGACTCGTCCAATTAGACGCCCAAAATCATCAACCACCGCAGCAGAAACCAAGTCATAGCGTTCAAATGCACTGGCGGCATCTGTGTCTGGATCTAAAGGGTGCAGACTAAAATAATCGGTGCTCATGACCGAGGAGACCAAACTATCAGGATCAGAAACCAGTAAGGTCGTGAGAGATAGTGTGCCTTGGAGCCGGTCTTCTCTATCTACAACAAATACTTGATCCGTGTGGTTGGGTAGTTCTTGTAGGCGGCGCAAATAACGTAACACCACCTCTAGAGAGACGTCTTCTCGGACGCGTACCATCTCAAAGTCCATAATGGCACCCACCGTGTCCTCGGGGTAGCCCATAGCCGCTATTAATTGGGCTCGTTCAGCCTCAGTTAATCCTTTTTGCACCTCTGCCATCACATCAGCAGGCAAGTCAGAGGCCAGCTCTGCAATCTCATCGGCATCCATGTTGGACGCAGCGGCGATTAGCTCATCGGCATCCATGGCTTTGATTAAGGATTCACGAACCCAGTCTTCGATCTCTAGTAATACATCCGCATCATGTTCTTTTTCAACTTGATCCCAAACAAGCTGGCGCTCCGCCTCGGGTAAGGACTCAAGAATAAAAGCGATATCTGCAGGGTGCAGGTTATTAATGATGGCACGAATTTCATTTTCGTGACGACGATGCGTAAGACTAGAGAGGATTTCAGAGCGATCATCCCCGGACGTCTGTTTTTCAGTGAGAAGGTTGACGACCTCTTGGCGCTTTAAAATGCTTTGGAGGCGATGCAGCGCAAGCTGAGCGTCTTCGGGGTCTAATCGACGAAGTTTTGGACGGGCGGAAGGGGTGGCTGAAGCGGTTTGAGTCATATTATTCTATAGCGGGTAGGGGGCGGCTGCGGCGCTGATCATCGGTGGCGACATAAGTGAGGACGGCCTCAGTGACTTTGACCGTTTCGTCGGGGAGTAATTTGCGCTCCGCAAAGACCTCTACGGAAACCGTAATAGAGGTATTTCCTGTTTTGATGATTTCGGCATAGACACTAAGCAAATCACCGACGAAAACAGGCTGCTTAAAGGTAAAGGAGTTGACCGCGATGGTGGCAACTCGGCCATGAGCGCGTCGTGAGGCGGCTACCGATCCGCCTACGTCCACCTGAGCCATGATCCAGCCCCCGAACACGTCGCCATACATATTGGCATCGCCAGGCATAGGTATGACGCGCAAGACGGGGTCGCGGTCTTTGGGGATGGAAATTAGCGCTGAGCTCATGGGGACTCCTAAATACAAAGAAAATGGCTATTATTGTACCTAGAAGCCTAGCAGAGTTGCCCCCAAAGTTTTGTTAAAGCTGAAAATTAGGCTGGTTTTAGCCATTCAGTCGCCAGTTTGACCCAATAGGTCGCCCCGATAGGGATCAGGTCGTCATTGAAATCATAGCTGCCATTATGCAACGTGCATGGCCCTAAACCATGGCCAGCGATTCGATGATCCCCAGAACCATTCCCCAGAAATAAATAACAACCGGGTACTTGCTCTAACATAAAAGAAAAGTCCTCAGCCCCCATAGAGGGGGTGACAGGATCAATCACACGATCTGGCCCCAACCAGTCTTTTAAAAGATCAGCACAAAAAAGAGTTTCGGCGGCATGGTTGATAGTGGGGGGGTAGCGACGATCAAAGTCCATGGTCGCAGAGCAGCCCAGTGCGGAGGCACTGCTTTGGCAGATGAGCTGAAGGCGCTGCTCAATGAGATCTAAGGTTTCTGTACTAAAGGTGCGTACAGTGCCTCGGATTTGAGCGCTATCAGGAATGACGTTATCGGCTGAGCCTGCATGGATTTGAGTAATGCTGACGACAGCATGATCTAAGGGATCGATATTGCGGCTGATGATGGATTGAATACCTTGGGCAATATGCACCGCAGCCAAAATAGGGTCAGCCCCTAAATGCGGCATGGCACCATGAGCACCTTTGCCTTGGATTTGAATGGAAAACGTATTGCTAGAGGCCATAATCGCCCCCGAACGTAGACCAAAATGGCCTGCAGGCATATTAGGCCAATTATGAATGCCAAATACCGCATCCATCGGAAATAAGGTAAATAGCCCGTCTTCGATCATTTTTTTGGCGCCGCCTAAGCCTTCTTCGGCAGGCTGAAAAATAAAATACACTGTACCCATAAAGTCATTATGAGAGGCGAGGTATTTAGCTGCGGCTAGCAACATGGTTGTGTGACCATCATGGCCACACGCATGCATTTTGCCTTCATGTTGGCTTTTGTGTGCAAAATTATTTTGCTCAGGCATAGGCAGAGCATCAATATCGGCGCGTAAGCCGATCGTTTTTCCTGGGCCTTGTGTGCCTTGTAATATACCCACAACACCTGTTATGCCTAAGCCACGATGAATAGGGATATTCCAACTTTGTAATAGCTGGGCTATTTTGTCAGCGGTACGAAGCTCCTCGTAGCCCAGTTCTGGAAATTGGTGTAGGTCGCGACGTATGGTAATGAATTCGTCGTGCCAGTCAGACAGCGGAGGGAGTGTGGTCATGGATTCACCTTGAGCTTTAGCGTACAGAACAAATAGATAAGAAACCTATAGTATTCCGTAGTTATTTGCTGTGGGAATCCGTGTTCACCATAAACCCTATGGTTTTTGTGGGTATTTCAGGTGTGGCTTGAGCATATCAAGTAGTTCAGGGGCGACTGTTTTTCCGCCTGAGTAAACATAGCCACGGCTAGGCCAAGGCAGTTGTTCATAGATATCTTCACTGATGCCGCCGGCCTCTCTTACGAGAATGGTACCTGCTGCAACATCCCACGGGGCGAGCCCCATTTCCCAATAGGCGTCAAAACGACCGCATGCGACCCAAGCTAAATCTAAGGCCGCCGCACCATGGCGACGAATGCCACGGGTATGCTCAATCGCATAATGGAGGGCGGGCATGTATTGATCGGCAAAGCTAAAATCACGGAAAGGAAATCCTGTGGCGACTACGCTGTTAGCCAGTGAGTCAGCATGTGAGCAGTAGATGCGTTGTCCATTTAACCATGAGCCTGCACCGTACATGGCAGTAAACATTTCCTCGCGATTGGGGTCATAGACTACGCCAATCACAGGCGTGTCAACCGCGAGAATTTCGCCATTGACTTGCGTACCTGCGTGGGCAATGAGCGCAATAGAAACCGCATAGTGAGGAATTCCATGCAGAAAATTTGTAGTGCCATCCAGAGGGTCAATGCACCAAGAGGCTTGACCGCTAGCTTGGCCCCCACTTTCTTCGGCAATAATTCCAAACTCTGGGGTTTGACTGCGTAAAATATCGATTACAGCAAACTCTGCTTCGCGGTCAGCTTGGGAAACCAGATCATTACGCATTTTTACGTCAATGACTAATTCGCTGCGGTTTGAGGCGTAGGCTTGTAAAATAGCTGCGCCTGCATGGGCGGCTTGAACAGCAGCTTCTAAGCTGCTGCTTAACGCTAAGGATGTTTGCATAACACAACCTAAATAGAATGACTTTAACGTGGTGGTGTCCTCGTGACATCCAGATAAATGAGATGATACGGGTAACCTATCATTTAACTGTAATTATATGACGCGCGCATTTCAACCCCTTATCCCTGCTACACCTACTTTTACTGATAGTGGCTTAGCGTATAGCGATCAGTACGAAGATGTATATCACGCCGCTTCTGGAGCAATGGAGCAAGCTCAGTATGTATTTTTGCAGGGCAATGGTTTACCGGAGCGGTGGCAAGGGCGAGATCAGTTCACCATCGTTGAAACCGGCTTTGGTTTAGGGAATAATTTTTTAACCACATGGCATGCGTGGAAAACCGATTCGCAGCGTAGCCGTCGTCTGCATTTTGTCTCCTTTGAGGCGCATCCTTTTTCCGCAGTGCATTTGATTCAAATGCTACAAAATACGCCGGCTGAGTTACGAGACTTAGCCGATCAGTTAATAGCACAATGGCCACTTTTGTTACCCGGAATTCATCGCTTAGAGTTTGAGCAGTCAGCCGTGACTTTAACGTTGTTCTTTGGGGATATAGCCCAAGCCACCAAACGGATGGACTGCAAGGCCGATGCGTTTTACTTAGATGGTTTTGCGCCTCGGGTGAATCCGGCGATGTGGTCTAAAGAGGTGTTTGGGCAATTGGTCCGTATGGCGGCAGTTAACGCGACGGCGGCGACGTGGTGTTCTGCCGCTCAGGTACGTAAAAATTTGCAGGACTCGGGTTTTGTGGTCGAGCGTCATCCCGGTTTTGCAGGAAAACGTCATATGACACGGGCTTGGTTGCGACCACATTTAGGCCACGACTATGCCCCTCGACCAAGTAAACCGGTGTTAATTATTGGGGGCGGCATTGCCGGAGCGGCAACGGCATACGCCTTAGCTCAACGAGGTGTGGCCACGGTCGTCTTTGATCCGGTCTTTTCGCGGGGGTTGGGCGCGGCACATCAAGGGCATGCTGCGGTTGCACTTACCCCATTGATTACTAGCGATGATGCGCCTCGGGCTCGTTTAAGTCGAGCAGGGCTGTGGCGAGCTAAGCAACGTTGGCATGCATTTATAGGTTCTAGTTTGCATTTTTGTGGCTCATTAGTCGTCCAATCAACAGAGGGAGAGGCAAAAACAGCGCAAAAAACAGTAGAGGGGCTCGGCTTTGCTTCAGATTGGGTACAATATAAGGATAAGCATAGCGCCAGCCGGTTGGCGCAAACGGAATTGAGACAAGGCGCGTTGTTTTTTTTGAATGGCGCGTATGCATGCCCCGAGTTACTACTACAACAACTGTTAGATCATCCGTTGATCTCTACGGTGGCCCAGTCGGTTGTGGCGATTCATGCCGCAGAAAATCAGTGGCAACTGGTAACGGATGATAAAATAATGTGGGATACCACGCAGGTGGTGGTCGCAAATGCGGGTGCAGCTCCAACTATTATTCCAGAACTCGCTCCGTTGGCTCCGCGATTATTTGATATGGACATTCTGGGTGGCCAAAGTGAGGTAATCGATAAACAGGTTCTGACTGATTCTGTTCAGGGGATTGTCGCTGGGAACGGTTATGTTATTAACGTAATGAATACGCATTATGCAGTGGGTAGTACCTATTCCTTAACAGATCGTGATGTGAGCCTGCCAGCTCATCAGGACATTATGAATAAGCTAGCAGAATTAGTTCCGGTGGCGGATTCGTTGGCTCAACCTCAGTCGATGTGGTTTGGTCAGCGGGCTGCGGTAAAAGATCATTTACCAATGGTGTGCCAAGCCAAACCGGGGTTGTGGATAAACGTGGGGTATGGCTCGTATGGATTTAGCTGGGCAGCGTTAGCGGCAGATGTGATTAGCACAAATCTTTGTGCAGAGCCAGCCGTAGTAGAACGTGATTTATTACAATCCATATACCTGCGATAATAGTAATGAATGATCAATTGGTTTGAGGTTTGTTTGCTTTGTGGCAAATAGATCGTCAAAATAGTATTTTTAATCTAAGGTTTTGGGCTTTGCCCTTGAGGATCGCACTGTGCCGTCCAAAACTCACTCTGATGATGTGACGCAATTGTTTAATCTTCTAAGTTCTATTTCTACTAAGTCCTCTGCTGCTGATTTTGCGGCCGCAGAGGATCAGCTGCTTCGTATCGAAGCCCATGCTCCCGGCGTATTTCGCTTACGTTTCGGGTCGTTAAAACATATTCAGCCGGATCGCGTCACGCCGCGAGCGCAACAGTATGCCGAAATGCTGTTGGCTAGATTGGATGCGGTAGGTGAATTGGAGCTGTCTGAAATCGCTACAGGGTGGCGTGTAGAGCAGGGTGATTGTGCTGTTGAGATTGATAAAGACACCTTTGCTTTGCGTGTGTATGGTGCAGATCAACTGTTACTGCAAAGCCAGGCACTGACACATGCTGAGAACTGGGCGTTGTCATTGGCCCTAGAACCCACCGAGGGGATTTACGGCTTAGGCGAAACCGTTGCTGACTTAAATCGTCGGGGCACTCGTTTGGTTTCGGATAATCCAGCTGACCGAGTATTACCTCTGGCCTGGAGCAATCGGGGCTGGGGTATTTATTTCAATACCTTTGATCGTGTAGAGCATGATGTGGCTCAAACCGCAGCTGACACGTACACGGCAACAGTACATGC